>JAFASD010000079.1 GCA_019244945.1 Acidobacteriaceae bacterium
CGGGAAGACCGGTTTTTGGGCATACGGACGTGAACTCCGGCATGGTGATCTCAATTTTGTGCTCGCCAAACTGATTAGGCCAGGTTTCAATGTCCGGCAAAGCCGCATCCACTCCGGCGTGCGCGTGTTCATCCGTATATTGAGGGCTCCTCTTCATTGCGCGTGGAGCTTCGCCGCCAGCAGCTCGAGAAACAACCCGACATCCGTGACCACGCCGACGGCCTGCCCAGTGCCGCGATCGCTTACTTTAGTCGGCACGGCCGGATTGATATCCACACACACAATCTTGACCCACGCGGGCAACATATTGCCAACAGCGATCGAATGGAGCATGGAGCTAAGGCACAGAACAACACCAGCATTCTGGAGATGCGCTGCATATGCGTCCTGAGCCTCATTCATATCGGTGATCACGCCGGGCAGCGGCCCGTCATCCCGCAGACTGCCGGCTAGCACGAATGGAATATTCGCCTTGACGCACTCAAACATAACGCCGGTTCTGAGCCGCCCCGATTCGACAGCCTGCCGGATGCCGCCGTCCTGATAAATCGCGTTGATCGCGCGCATGTGATTCCGGTGGCCGTGCTCCTCCAAGCGGCCGTCAGCCGTACGCACGCCGAGCGACGTACCCCAAAGCGCGGCTTCGATATCGTGCACAGCCAAAGCGTTCCCCGCTAACAACACATCGATCCACCCATTCCGGATTAGCCGGGACATACCCTCGCAACCGCCCGTGTGAACTACCACCGGACCGGCAACCGCAACAATCTTTTTTCCTTCGTTCCGTACGTGTTCCATGATGGAGGCGGTCTGCGCGACCGCTGTCTCCACCTGCCGTTCGGATGAGATTTCGTTGCTCATGAATGCGAAGGACGAGCGATCTCGCTCTTTCGCCTCGGGGACGACCCGGATTCCCTTCATTCCGGTAACGATTGGATCACCCGCTTTGATGTCGCGCAGGCGCCGGCAGGACGCCACGCCATCGCGAACCACGATCATGGCGTCCATCCGCTGGTTCCGGACCGGCAGCCACTGGCCGCGCGAACGCACCAGCGTTCGTTGATTCGTCGTCGAGTAAAAATCCTCTGGCGCGCACCGGTCTTTCTCGGCGGCTTTGAGCTCCGCATCGCCCGAATCGACCGGCATGCAGCCGAGCGCGAGGAGCTGCGTCAGCATCCGCTCCATCTGCTCTTCCGAAGGCGCTTCTACCCGCAAGCGAAGCGACGATGGTTCGCTGTTGGTGCGTCCAATCGAAAACTGCTCTACCTCGAAGCGGCCCCCAAATTCGACCACGGAGTCAAAAATGCGCTCCATGATATGCGAGTCGATGAGATGGCCCTGTGCTTCGACAATCTCGCAAAGCGGCGCTTCCGCCTGAACCGGTTCCTCCATCTCAGGCGTGGGTCAGGAAGACCGCTAGGCCTTCCTTATTTACATAGCTCGGACGATACCGGTCGGTGTTGTACATGTGCTCCACATCTACTTTGCGCGGGCCCAACTTCGGGTCGGGAATGGAGACCATCGCAAATTTGCCTTCCGAGACAGCCGCCATCGATCCATGCTTGCCTGACGTGATGGCGTCATAGGCCATAGTGCCGAAGGTGGTCGCAACCAAGGTGTCGAGGAAATCGGGCGCGCCGCTTCGAAGGTCGTAGGTCAGATCGCTTACTACGGTTTCTACGCCCGCCCGTTTCATAATCTCGTCGCTGAAGGCTTCAGCCACGCTGAATTTGTGGCGATGTCCGAACGCGTCTTCCGGCCCGTACTCTTTCACTTCATATCCTTCCCACTGCGCGCCTTCAGACAGAATGACCAGAGCGTAATTACTCGGGTTATTCCGTTTGTCCGTCATGAGCAAGTCGATCATTTGATCGAGCTTGAATTTGAATTCGGGAATGCCGCAGCGGATAGATGTCACGTACGCGGTGTATAGCGCGGTATAACCGGCATCGCGGCCGAAAACCCGGAAAATGCCGACACGCTCGTGCGATCCCACCGTCGTACGCTGCCGCTGGATCGCTTCTTTTGCGCGAGTAACGGCTGTCGAAAACCCAATGCAATATTCGGTATTCCGCACGTCGTTGTCCATCGTTTTGGGAATGCCTGTTACATGGAAACCCTGCTTGTCTAAGACCGCTGCGTAACTGAGCGTGTCATCGCCACCTATGGCGACCAGGTGATCGATATCGAGCTTCTCCAGGTTGGATAAAACCCGTTTGGTCATGTCGTAGGTGGTGGTCGTGACGCCATTCTTGGTGGTCTGCGCCGAAGGAAAGTTCTCGCCCTGTAGAAAATCGGGCACGTTTTTCATCTTGGAGGGGTTCGTGCGGCTCGTATGCAAAAATGTGCCGCCGCTTCGGTCAATAATTCGCGTATTCTCGCGAGTGAGCGGGAGAACGTAGCGTTTCACGCTCTCCGGATCGTCGAAGTTCAGATCGATCAGCCCTTTCCATCCCAGGCGGATCCCTGTAACTTCGTGCCCATCCGAACTGCTCCGGTACACGACGTTCTTTATCACGACATTGAGACCGGGAACGTCCCCGCCGCCGGTCAAGATACCGATTTTTTTACCTGACATAGTCTCCTACCTGAACAAAGCTGCATCGAATTTGAAATGTCTCTATTGTAGCCTCGGGATCAGGCGGGGAGACGCGTTACCGCTTTGCTAGGTGGCCGTTACTTGAAAGTGATCGTGCTTTCGCCGCTGTACTTGTGGTAGTCGCGGAAATCAGTCGTATTCTTCGTGCAGATTGTCGACCCACGCTGGCAGGCTAGATTTTCGGCGTGAACCGGCAGCAGGAACTTTAACGTCCCCAACGGCACCTCGTCATAGTCCACTGCCCATTCAATCGCATCCAGCGGAAAATCTTTGGGGATATTCTGGGCCTGCATTTCAATGCGCCGTACCTGGGCAGTGGCGCGATCAATCCACACGCTCCCGCTGTAGGCCGGATGCAGCGTTTGCCCGCCCACCGCGATGAACCAATCCGAATTCGCGAGCGCTACTTTGAAATCGTAAATGGTTGCCGGTGAGCCTCCCACGTTCGTCGAGTGATAGAGCTTGAACTGAGCCTGGCTGCTCTCAGAAAACAGGCTGTGTAGAGTGGAAGCGAACTCTCCAGTGGACGTCGAACCGCCCAGCTCCAACATGCTTTTGTTCGTCCGCTTGCCTCCCACGGTGATGTTGCGGTACTCCTCGCGGCCATTCTCGTACACTACGGCCGCGGTAAGAACGTCGAGCGGTTCCCAGCCGGACGACTTAGACTCTTCGGCGTAACGCGTGGTGATCTGCTGGCAGACGTAATTCGGTAAGCCATTGGTGAACGTGTCAGACCACTCCTTGGTCTTCGCGATCAAATCTTGAGAACGCGAATGGACAATGCGGGGCTGGTCTGAATCCGTGTCGATCGTAAAATCGGTTGATTCCTGCTCCGGTGCGGCTGCTGTCGCGCGCGGTTTATTCGTGGCGAGCTGCTCCGCGTCTGAGTTCGTATCGGTGTCCCCGTCCGCGTTGTTCCTCTGTGGGATGCCGCGCCGAAGAATCGGGCGGTCCGGCGCGTCCGGTGGGTTGTCCAGGATACTCGGGCGCGACGTGTCCTCGCCCGCCGCCACATCCTTCAACAAGTCCACCTTCGCGGCCGTGAGATTCGACTCGTCATCTTCGGCCGCCTCCACGTGCACCGTAGTTTTCGGAACAATTTTGTTGGGCGCAATCTCTTCTCCCGATTGCGTGAACTTGGTATGCGATGTCACTCTCATCGTGAGCGTGCGTCCATCGCTGGTCGCGATTACCAATTTCTTTCCGTCGTTGCTAACCGTTCTGCCATCCGCGGAGATGGACGGCTGACTCGTGTCTGCCTCGGACTTTTTGTGATGCGAGGGAAGGGAAACGCCGCCTGTGCCCAAAGGACCCTGCCCAGGCGGATATTGGCCCGGCGGATACGGCGGCGGAGCCTGACCCGGGTACTGGGCGTGCAAAAAAGAAGGTGCGACGAGCAGGGGCAGGCACACGACCAGGATGGTCAGGAAGCGGCGACTCAACAACTTCATCATGTGAGTAGATTAAATGCGGCTAACTAAGTTAGATGCCGCGATTCCGTCCTCAGGTTACCGTAGGCTTACCACTTCAGAAGTAGAAGCTCGGAACAAAAGCCAGGACCCATGGCCGCCAGAATGCCCCAGGTGCCCGCGTCCGGTCGCCGGTTCTTCATAACCTCTTCTAAAACGAACAAAACCGAGGCCGAGGAAAGGTTGCCCGTCCGCCTGAGGCACTCCCACGAAGCGTCGAGCTCTCCATTGCGGATTCCTAGCGCAGCCGCCGTGGCTTCGAGAACTTTGGGACCGCCCGTATGAATCACCCAGCTTCCGATGTCGCTTCGCGCGAGTTCGTTGTCGGCCAGGAACTCGTCGACATCCCGTCCCAGATTCTCGAGCACCACATCTGGAACATCGCGCGACAGAACGATCCGAAACCCCTTCTCGGAGATGTCCCATCCCATGACGTACTCGGTGTTCGGGTAAAAGACGGATCGCGTTGCGACGATTCGCGGTCCCTCGGGTCCCTCATGCTCACCGCCTGAAACCAGGACCGCAGCCGCGCCATCCCCAAACAAACCCGTGCTGATGAGATTCGCAACCGAAAGATCGTCTTCCTGAATTGTCAGAGAGCAAAGCTCGACCGAAAGGAGCAACGCAACTTCGTTTGGAAACGCTTTGACGTAATCCGCCGCGCGCGCGAGGCCCGCCGCTCCCGCCACGCATCCCAGGCCGAAGATCGGGATGCGCTTCATCCTCGGGCTCAAACTCATGCGATTGATGAGCCGCCCCTCGATAGAGGGGCTAGCCACACCGGTGATGGAGACGAAGAAGAAAGCGCCAATGTCGCGCGGAGCAATTCCGGTCTCCTGCATGGCCCGACAGATCGCCTGTTGACCTAACTCGATAGCCGTTTCGATCCAGAAATTGTTGGCGTCTCCCCAGTTCTTCAACGGGTAAGCTTCCATCGGAAGCGCCAGATACCGGCCATCCACGCCGGTGGCTGCATGCAGACGCTCCAAAACCTCAAATCTATCGAGTCTTTTGCCCCAGTGGCGCCGGAACGCTTCCAGCAAAACGGCTTGCGGGTAATAGTGCCGGGGAAGCGAAGTAACGGCGCTGATGATTCTCATGAACGGCGCAGGGCAGTCCCAGTATCCAACGACGGAAACGGCGCGGCACATGCAGCTTGTAAAAACCTTGCTAATATTCCTGGATGGCTCGTGTCAGGCTGCTGCACTGGAAGGCAGCGGAAGCCGCTCTTCACATCGATCTGTTGCGCCGGGCCGGTCACGAAATCGAATACGATGAGCAATTTCGGCCCGCGCTTTTGCGAGGGTGGCGCGAATCGCCGCCCGAAGCGTTTGTGATCGATCTATCCCGGCTCCCTTCGCATGGGCGCGAGATCGCCATCGCGTTGCGGCAATCCCCGCTCACACGGCGAATCCCGCTCGTGTTTGTGGACGGGACAAAAGAAAAAGTCGATCGCATTCGAACGGAACTTCCCGATGCGAGCTATTGTTCCTCAGCCAAGCTCTCGGTAGCTTTGGAGCAGGCGCTGGCCCATCCTCCAGATCGTCCGGTGAAACCCGTTCAAATGATGGAGCGGTATGCCGCGCGCACGGCCCCTCAGAAACTCGGAATTAAGCCCGGTTCCACTCTGGCGTTGGTCAATCCCCCGCGTGACGTGATGAAAGTTCTCGGCGAATTGCCGCGCGATGTGGCGGTCGTGGAGGGAAATGGAGCTGGGGCCGCGGTGACGCTTTGCTTTGTAAATGAGGCTCATTCGGTACGGCAGAGTCTTTCGAAGCTGCGCGAGATGGCTGGCCAGACGAAGCTTTGGATTCTGTGGCCCAAGGGCGGCTCGACCTCGCGAGGCGACTTGACTGAGTCTTTGGTCCGCGAAAACGCGATTGATCTCGGGCTGGTCGATTACAAGATCTGCTCGGTCAATCAGATGTGGAGTGCCATCCTGTTTGCGCTGAAGCGCTGAGAATATAAAGTCAGCCCGGGGCAGCGCCGATATGCAATTAGCATGCGTATGTCTGCGCTGAGCCGGGTGGCTGGAATTTCAGTAATCCTGGGTATCTCTTCGCTTTGCAGCGCCCAGCGGTATACCTTTAAGCAATACGTCGAAGGCCTCGGAAATCTGAATGTCAACTGCATGTTGCAGGATCGGACTGGATTCCTGTGGGTGGGAACCGAAAACGGGCTGTTCCGTTACGACGGCTCGAGGTTCCGTGAATTTGGCCGCGCCGATGGACTGTCCGCAACTTTCGTCGAAGCCCTTCATCAGGAAAGCTCCGGGCGTATTTGGGTAGGAACCACGGAAGCTCTCTTCACCATGACGAAGAGCGGCCGCTTCGAAAATGTCCAATATCAAGGCAAGAATCTACAGCTCCGGCAAGGTTCGACACTCTCATCCAGTCCGGATGGCCGAGTTTTCGCTGTAACTCAGTTGGGACTTATGGTCCTTTCGCCTTTACGAAACGGCCCGGGGTGGAAGGTCCAACCGCTACTTCCCACCTCGCAAGAGAACGTTTTCGTCGACGACGTGAAGAGTGTTCTCGCTGGCGAAGACGGATCTGTTGTTTTCGGCTGCGGCGAGGGTCTGTGCCGGTATACGGATGGCCGCCTTACTGCCTGGGGAATAAAGGATGGTCTGCCCAAGGACTCCTGGAACTCTCTTCTTCGGGATAGAGAAGGCAAGCTATGGGCGCGCGGAGCATTGCATCTGGCAATCCTCGAAAAGGGAGCAACACGATTCGAACAACACGATCTTCCTTATCGCCCGGCGGCAACGGCCTATCAGGGTATGTCGGAAGACAAACAAGGCCGGATACTAGCAACTCTGGATACCTCGGTAGCGCGCTTTGAGGACGGCCATTGGCATATTTTTTCGGATGGCAATGGACTAGGGCAAGACACCAACACGGCGATTCTCGCCGACCGGGAAGGCTCGATTTGGCTCGGGTTGTCCGGTCGCGGATTGCGAAAGTGGCTCGGATACGACGAGTGGGAAAATTGGACGGTTCAAGACGGCTTGCATAACAATGTCGTCTGGGCGATCCTGCGCGACCACACGGGTCGGCTATGGGTAGGTGATGAGCACGGCCTCACTTACATGCAGCCCGGCGCCACGACACTTCATCCCTGGAACTCTGCCGGTATCGAGCCCGAGCTGACACGATCGATCGCTGAGTCGAAAGATGGTTGGATCTGGGTCGGAACTGCCGCCGGACGTGTGATTCAGATCGACACTTCGACACTTCGAGCCAAGCAGCGTACGTTCAATTTTGTTAACCGGATTCTGGTCGATTCGCAAGACCGCGTTTGGTTGGCTACTAAACACGGTCTGTACATGAGCGAGCGAACCGGGTCGGAGAGGGATTTTCATCAAGTTGTGAACCCGCTCATTTCCGGCGCGGATTTCAAAGACATTCTGGAAGGCCCAGACAACCGGCTCTGGGTCATCACGGGCGATGCCCTCTTCAACGTCGATACCCTCGGTTGGCGCCGAATTGATTTGAGTCTCGAAAAGTTGGGCGGCCATCTCTACGATCTCGCCATGGACCAAACCGGCGCGATCTGGATTGACGGCGGCTTTGCAGGAGCGGCCCGCCTCACAATCGCCAATGATCAAGTTCTCAGTATCGAGCGCTTTTCCAAGCCCACCCTGGCTTCCGACCAAATTGTCTTCTTGAGCATCGATCGCCGGGGATGGATCTGGTTGGGAGAAGATCACGGGCTGAACCTATTTGACGGGACAAATTGGCGTACCTACACCCAGGAAAACGGATTGGTGTGGAACGATTGCGACGGAAAGGCGTTTTTTGAAGATCGCGATGGCAGCGTTTGGATCGGCACCAGCGGCGGTTTATCTCATTTCGTTCCGAAGCTATCGCCGACCTCAGCGCCTCCAAAACCGGTCCTTGCCTGGGCGAAGTTTGGCGCGAGGGACGTCAGTGAAGGCCTGGCAAAACTCAAGTGGAAGCGCGATGCGCTGACCATCGGCTTGGCTGACTTGACGTTTCTCGACGAGAGCGCCATCCGGTTTCGGTATCGCCTATCCGGCCTGGAAACCGACTGGGTGGAAACCGCGGCCCGCGAGGTTCGATATCCGCAGCTCTCGCCGAAATCTTACAAATTTGAAGTCGCGGCCGTAGACAAATCCACCGGCAAGATCTCACCGCTGAAGACATTGTCTTTCGAAGTTGTTCCTCCCTGGTGGCGTACGAAAACCTTCGACGCTGCCGTTGGCGTGCTTGCACTTCTTGCCATTGTGTTCCTTTTGCGATGCCGGGTCCGTGTCCTGCTCTCACGGCAACGCGAGTTGGAGCGCCTGGTTGCTGAACGGACGCAAGAGCTCGATCGAAGACTGATTCAGGAAGAGTTTTTGAAGGCGGAGGCTGAGCGGGCGAACCACGCCAAAAGCGAGTTCCTCGCGGTCATGAGCCACGAGATCCGCACGCCCATGAACGGCATTGTCGGTATGACCGGCCTGCTGCTTGATATGCAGCTCACGGCCGAGCAGCGGGATTCCGTGAAAGCAATCAAGGATTCAGCCGATTGGTTAGTCGCGATTATCAACGATATCCTCGATTTCTCGAAGATCGAGGCCGGCAAGCTCACGCTCGAAACAACTTCCTTTAATCTCAGAGTGATCGTGCGGGATGCCATGGGCCTGATCGCTCAAGCCGCCCAACGCAAAGGGTTGAATTCTCACGCGGACGTGGAAGAGAAACTTCCGCCGTGGGTCATTGGCGACCCTGTCCGGCTCAAACAAATTCTGCTGAATCTGTTGTGGAATGCTGTGAAATTCACAGAATCCGGCAGCATTACGCTACGCGTTTGCCAGGATGAGCAAAGCGCGAACGGCAAAATAACTGTTCGCTTTATCGTTACCGATACAGGCATTGGAATTCCTCCCGAGGCGCAACGCTTCTTGTTCCAGAGCTTCACACAAGCTGACGAATCCACCACCCGCAAATACGGCGGCACGGGACTTGGCCTCGCTATTTCGAAACGCTTGGCGGAAATGATGGGTGGCGCAATCGGCGTCGACAGTGCATCGGGCCGCGGCAGCAGCTTCTGGTTTACGGCGGAGTTCCAGGCTGTCCCTGAAACCTCCCCATTGAACGTTCCGGCGCATTCCGAATCCGTGAAAAAAATCCCCGCCCCGGGCGCGCAAACCCGAGGAACGGTTCTGGTGGTCGAGGATAACGCAATTAATCAAAAGGTAGCCGTTCGCTTGCTCTCCACGTTGGGTTATGCTTCCGAGCTCGCGAAGAACGGAGCGGAGGCATTGGAAATGGCCCTCAAACGCCATTACGATGTGATTCTGATGGATTGCCAGATGCCCGTGATGGACGGCTACGAAGCGACTAGAGCAATACGGAACAGTGAGGGCCGTTCTTCGCGAGTTCCCATTATTGCCGTTACCGCGAACGCGCTGGCCGGAGAGCGGGTAAAGTGCCTGGCTGCGGGCATGGATGACTACGTCCCAAAGCCTGTGAACAAAGAAGCGCTCCACGCAGCCATTCAGCGTTGGTTCCCGGAGGCTGAACCCACCGAAGAAACATCACTCGCCGTAATCGACTAACTGAGCAACATGGCAACCACCGTTGTTGCTCCGGAAATTCTTGAAAAACTCTTCGGCGATAGTGACTCCCGATACGAGCTGGTACGTGGCGTGCTTCAAGCAAAACCCATGGTGAGCATCTATCGCGGGCTGATGATCGGTTGGC
>JAFASD010000271.1 GCA_019244945.1 Acidobacteriaceae bacterium
TCGCACCCCGGCCGATCGCGTTGCTTTACTCTTGGGACCGGAAGGAGGTTGGACGGACGAGGAGCGCGCGCAGGCAATAGCAGCGGGTTGGACACCCTGTTCGTTCGGAAAAATGATCCTGCGTTCCGAAACTGCGGCTCTCGCGTCGCTCGCGATCATTCAAGCCGCCTGGGCATCTGACGGCAGTTAAATCGCGCGAGGAACCACCGCCACATGCACTGGCTTATCCCCCACCGAAAGCACCGTAAACAGCGACGCGCCGGATTTACTGCTCACCGCCTTGAAATCGGCGCGAATCACGGAAACATGGATCACGGCCAGCACGCCCGCGCTTGCATCGAGCACCAACGCGTACTGGCTGTCTGGCGTGATCGTTATATAAGTCGGCTGATGCCCCGCATCCACGATCCCGATCACTTTCCGCCGGTTGACATCCAGAATGCAAATATCGGAGCCGCTGTGGCTCCCCACAAACAAGTACGCAGGGTTTGCGGAACAGGCCATCACTCCGGGATCTCTCCCGGCCAACACCGTCTGCTCCACTTCCAAAATTCCGTATGGAAACACGATGGCCACTCCGTCCATCCCCTGTCCAGAAACAAACAGTTGCCCCTGGTCCGAATTGAAGCAAAAATTTTCAGGCTCCATGGCCAGCGGCAACTCCGCGACTAATTCGAGAGCGGGCACACTCAGAACTGAAATGGAACGGTCATGAAGATTCGCTACCAGCAGCAGTTGTCCATCGCCGCGAAATCGCACCGCGCCCACCTTGCCCGACACTTGCGCTCGCCAGTGCTGCCCAGTGCCCAAGGCGAACAGCTCGACCGTACCCTGGTTGCCGGTCGAAACAGCCACGTAGCCGCCTTGCCCAATATCCATGTCGACCGGTTCGCCGTCCAGCTTGTTCCGGCGCAAAACCTGAAGCGACGTCGCATCCGCCTCGATCAACTGCCGGCTTTTCGCAATCGCCAGAAGCCGTTTGCCGTCCAGCGTTGTGCGAATGCCGGAGATCTCATCCGCCAGCTTGCGCGTCGAAACCCGCTTCAAATCCGCATTCAATATGTGCACGCTGCCCGTCGAAGGAGTAAGAGTATAGCTCTGACCCGCTGGGCCTCCCGGCACAACTGCCGTGGGCGATGCCCCCAACGGAATGGGATCGAGCAGACGGAACGCAGTCAGATCCACAACCGCGAGGCTGTCGTCGCCCGATGTCGCAATCAGCGCATAACCCGAGTATCCGGTCCCTTTTTTTCGCCCGCATGAACTGGCAAGAAGCAGACCGCTCAGCGCGAACCAGCCCCGTCGCGTTAGAATTATCGGTTCGCGCATAGAAGCATCTTCATGAACTTCAGGTCAATCTTCAGCCTTTTTTCATCCGACCTCGCCATCGATCTGGGAACGGCCAATACGCTCGTTTACACACGCGATAAAGGCATTGTTGTCGACGAGCCCTCTATCGTCGCTATCAACAAGAATAACGGGGAAATAGAAGCAGTCGGCAAGGAAGCCAAAGAAATGGTCGGTCGCACGCCAGGCAACATCGTAGCCATCCGGCCTATGAAAGACGGCGTCATCGCGGATTTCAAGGTGACCGAGAAGATGCTGAACTATTTCATCCACAAAGCTCACGGCCGCAGCATGCTCGTCCATCCGCGCATAGTGATCGGCGTGCCCAGTGAGATCACTCAGGTGGAAAAGCGGGCGGTGAGCGAATCCGCATCTCGCGCCAAGGCCAGCGAAGTTTATCTGGTCGAGCAAGCCATGATGGCGGCCATCGGTTCCGGTCTCCCCATCACCGAGCCCTCCGGAAACATGGTGGTCGATATCGGCGGTGGCACCACGGACGTCGCGGTCATTTCTCTGTCGGGCATCGTCTATTCCCGTTCGGTGCGTATCGCCGGCAATGAGATGGATGACGCGATCATGAACTATCTCAAACGCAAGTACAATTTGCTAATCGGTGAGCGCACCGCCGAACAAATCAAAATCCAGATCGGCTCGGCTTATCCTCTCGACAAGCCGGTCACCATGGAAATCAAAGGCCGTAACCTCATCGAAGGCGTGCCGAAAACGGTAACCGTCGAAGACAGCGAAATCCGCGAAGCGCTTTCTGAATGCGTCGCCACAATTTTGAATTCCATCCGCGTTGCGCTCGAGCGAACCCCTCCTGAGTTGAGCGCCGATATCAGCGATCACGGGATTGTGTTGACCGGTGGCGGCGCGCTCATCAAGAATTTGGACTACCGCATACGGGAAGAGACCGGCCTTCCGGTCTCGATAGCCGAGGATCCTTTGAAATCCGTCGTGCTCGGGACGGGCAAGATGCTGACCGATTTCAAACTCCTCCGCCGCATCGCCATCGAATAACTTAAAAAGAATTCCGCAACAATAATTGGCACGCCCACCGGCACACCTTTAAAGTAGAGAAGGAAGCCATGGAAGCGCTGTTAGGCCGATTTAGGACGCTCACGGTTCTCCTGATCGTTATCGTCGCGCAGCTTCTTTATCTGGCCTACCAGGTAAAAACCAATCGCGACGAGCGCCTGATTCGCGTCTGGGCTGTAACCGCGGTCACACCCATGGCCGGCATAGTCGAGGCCATCCGGCAAAACACGATCGGATTCATGAGGGATTATTTCATCTTGCTGGACGTCCGCGACCAAAATCGCAGACTTCTCGCGGAAAACAAAGAACTCCGCATGGACAACATCTATTTCCGGAACCAGCTTTTGACTGCCGAGCATGCCCGCGCGCTCGTACTGTTTCAAGCCCAATCCCCCTCGAAAACCATTGCCGCGCGCGTCATCGGGAACAGCACGGTAGCCACTGCAAAAGCTGTCTTCATCGACCGGGGATCCACCAGCGGAATCGAAAAAGGCATGGCTGTGGTCACGCCGGAAGGTGTTATCGGCAAGGTTGTTTCCGTGTACCCGTTGGTCTCCCAAGTCTTGCTGGTGACTGATCCGACATTCAAAGTTGGTGTCGAATCACAGAAGGGCCATATCCACGGCCTTCTGGATTGCGGCCGGGGCAAGTGCGTAGTCGAGCAGATTCAAAACGAAGAAAAAGTGGATCCCGGCGAGCGGTTCTTCACTTCAGGCGAGGATCGCATTTTCCCGAGGGGCTTTCCCGTGGGAACGGTTGTTTCGGTCCAACCGGGCCAAGGCATGAAAGATGTGAAGTTGGAGCTCAGCGGAACACCAGGCGCAGCCGAAGAGGTGCTGGTCGTACTTCAGGGCGTTCATCAATCCATTCCAGTCGCGCCGGTTGTTGATGAGACAACGGCCAAAATGTTGCCGCCCCCTCCTCCTGAGGCGGACGGCAAGACTGCTCCTGCCGCCAAGCCCCAGACAGAAGCGGATAAAGTATTGCAGAAATACGACACTCTGGGTAAAGAAGAAGGACACGTCTACGGCGCAATCGGGTCAACGGTCCCGAATTTCAACGCGAAACCTGCCGCTGAATCAAAGCCACCGGCGCAGGCGGCGGAATCTGAACCGGCCCCTGCTACCAAACCGCCAGTTCCAACGCTCACCGCCCCTGCTCCGCAGCCGAGCGTGAACACCGGACCCGCGCTTCCTCTAGGCGCGCCTCGACGCAAGCCTCCCCCGCCTGCGGAGCCGAAAACTCCGGCGGCTGAACAGCCGCCTCCCCAATGACTGAAACCACCGTCCGAATAGTCACTGGAGAAACCAAAGAGAATTGGTTCAGCCGTTTCAAGGTTGTAGCGCTTGCGGCCATCACGCTGGTTGCGATCATCGGAAAATTCTATTTACCGCGGCTGATCCCGAATACGGAGTGGCTCGAGCTTCCTTTACTGTTGACGGTCTATTTCGGACTGATGCGCCGCAGCCAGATTGCGTCGCTTTTTTTCGGAGCCTTCGTCGGTCTCGCCGAAGATTCGCTCTCGCCAGCGAATATCCCGATCGGGATGTACGGAATCACGAAGACCCTGGTCGGCTACTTTGCGGCATCGGTCAGCTTGCGTTTGAATGTGGAGCGCCGCGGCATCCGACCGCTCTTGTGTTTCTTTTTTTATTTCTTTCACGCCTTCTTTTACTGGATCATGCGACGCGCTCTGCTGGCCCAAATGGTGCCTTTCGATCTGCAGGAAAGTTTTGTGCATGGCGTCCTGAATGCGCTCGTTTCCATCCCGCTGTTTGTGATCCTCGATAAAATCAAATTGCCAGTGGCGGCCAGCCCTCAAATTCGGAGCACGAAATGGCGGTAACCGAGAACGACCACCGGCAAGCCGACGAGGTTTTACCCGAGCGCTTTTCCCGCGACGCTTCGAAAGCGCTGTCCGGGAAAATCGCAATCTTTCAATATCTGACCGTGGCGGTGTTTGTATTCCTGGTCTCGGCGTTTTGGAAGCTGCAAGTACAAAACCCCGACGTTTATAGCGAGGCGGCCGAACGCAATCGCATCAAGAGCACGCCGATTCTTGCGCCTCGTGGGAAGATTCTGGACCGTGATGGGCGCGTGATCGTCGATAATAAAGCCTCCTATTCGCTGCTGCTAAATCGCGACCAGATCAAACCGGAGCATCTGCCGGCCATTGCCGAAGCCTTGCAGCTCGATTACGGTGAGCTTGCCGGCAAGATTCACCGCATGGGCGCGAATCCACAAATCATCATCAAAGATCAGGTAAGTCGCGATGACATTGCCTGGATTGAATCGCACCGGGACTTGGACACCTATCCGGAGATGCAATTAATCCAAGCCTGGCGCCGCCAATATCCCCAGGATGGCTTGGCTGCCCACGTGATGGGGTACGTCGGGGAAATCAGCGAATCGGAATTGAATTCCCCGCAGTTTCTCGACTATCATCAGGGCGACATCATCGGGAAAGACGGACTGGAGCGGCAGTACGATCAGACGCTTCGCGGCGAGGACGGTCAGCAACGCGTGCTTGTCGACAACAT
This sequence comes from Acidobacteriaceae bacterium, assembly GCA_019244945.1. Classification (GTDB taxonomy): domain Bacteria; phylum Acidobacteriota; class Terriglobia; order Bryobacterales; family Bryobacteraceae; genus Bog-105. Next base: position 4,926 of record JAFASD010000271.1, read on the forward strand.
GGGACACGAGCGGGAAATGGAAAACGCGCAGGACGCGGTCCCGGGGAAAGATTTGCGCACCACGCTCGATCTCGATTTGCAAGCCGTCGCGGAGCTCGCGATGGAAGGGAAGCGTGGAGCGGTAGTGGCGCTTGACCCGCGCAGTGGCGAAGTTCTCGCCATGGTGAGCCGCCCCAGTTATGATCCGAATAAATTTACAGGCCGAATCAGCAAGAACGATTGGAATGAGATCGCGAATGATCCGTACAAGCCGTTAATGGATCGCGCTATTCAAGCCGAATTGGCGCCCGGCTCGACCTTTAAGCCCTTTACCGCCCTGGCCGGTTTGGAAACGGGTGTGATCGATGACCAAACCGAATTTCACTGTCCCGGAGGCGCATCTTTCTATGGTCACTACTTCGCATGCTGGAGACAAAAGCAGGGAGGTCACGGCAAGATTTCACTCCATCGCGGCATAGCGCAGTCGTGCGACGTCTATTTCTATAACGTCGCGAACCGCTTAGGGATCGATCGCTTGGCGCAATATGCAGAACTGGCCGGATTCGGCCACAAGACAGGTATCGACTTGCCGAATGAGCGCGAAAGCACCATGCCTTCAACTAAGTGGAAGATGCGCATGTTTCGGCAGAAATGGTATGCCGGTGAGACGATTTCGGTGGGAATCGGCCAAGGCGCAATTACGGTTTCGCCACTGCAATTGGCTGCCGCGGAAGGAGGCCTGGCTGTTGGCGGCAACTGGTACCAGCCACACCTGGTCAAGACACCCTCGCCGAAACTGCTTCGCGCCGGACATTTGAATTCGCAAAATGTTCAAGACGTCATCTACGGAATGTATGGAGTAGTCAATGAAGGCGGCACAGGCCGCTTCGCCGCGTTGCCCGGTATCAAAGTATGCGGAAAAACCGGGACCGCGCAACTTGCTTCCAATCAACTCCTCAAGGGCACAAAACTCGGGCAAACCATGAAAGATAATGCCTGGTTTGTCGGCTTCGCGCCCGAAGAAGCTCCCGAGATTGTCGTGGTCGCCCTCTTTGAAAATGGCGAACATGGCGATAGGGCGTCCTGGATTGTTCGCGACGTTCTGAAGGCTTACTTCGATAAAAAGGCCCGCGAGGCAAAAGCCCCCTGGCAATCCGCTCGGATTCAGCCGTTTGTTCCGCGAGAGCTTTTCAACCCGCCGGCACCCGAGGTTCAACAGTAGTGCCCGTCTATCGTTCCATTCGCGAACTGGATTGGCCGCTGCTCATTGTGACACTCGCGCTGTGCACCCTGGGCGTGCTTCAAATCTATAGCGCGACGCTTGGAACTCGATGGCAGGACGCATGGTGGAAACAGATCGTCTGGGTGGTCACCGGTATCGCCATGATGTGGGTGATCGCTAGCGTCGATTATCATTCTCTGCTGGGCGCGCGGGTCATTTATCTGTACATTGCCTCTCTTGTCCTATTAGTTATAACTGGATTCGCTGGAAACAAAGTCTTCGGCTCGACTCGCTGGATCAAGATTGCCGGTTTCACCTTACAGACGTCTGAATTCGTGAAGATCGTTCTGATTCTCCTCATGGCAAAAAGCCTGACTGACCTAAAGACAGAGGAGCTGAATTGGAAGGACCTGGCGAAACTGGCGGGTTTTGTCGCGGTACCTATGGCGCTGGTGATGAAAGAGCCGGATTTGGGGACGGCGTTGACCTACATTCCGATCCTGATTTGCGGCGTTTTAATGGCTGGAATGCGATGGAAGTACATCTTGGTTATCACTGGCATACTGATGGTTAGTTTACCGATTGGATATCATTTTCTTAAGCCGTACCAGAAGGATCGGCTGGTAAGTTTCATCTACCCAGACCGTGATCCCAAGGGGACGGGTTTTCAGGTGATCCAATCGAGAATCGCTGTTGGAAATGGCGGGATGTGGGGCCGCGGCGCCAAAGAGAGCTCGCAAACGCATTTGGGGTTTTTGCCCGTGCCTCATACCGATTTCATCTTTTCTTCGTTTGCGGAAGAACACGGGTTCGTGGGAATCGTTGTCGCGCTGGTGCTGTATTTCCTGCTGATTATGCAGGTTGTGCAGAACGCGCAAACGGCAACGGACCGGGCAGGTCTCTATATCTGCATGGGCGTTGCCGCACTGTTGCTCTTTCATGTGTTGGTTAATGTAGGAATGGTGGTGGGCCGTATGCCGATTACCGGTATTCCCCTCCCGCTGATGAGTTCGGGAGGGTCCAACACTTGGTCGATATTCCTGATGCTGGGATTAGTAAACAGCGTCAGATTACGCAGGTTTGTAAATTGAAGTTTGAGGATTCTCCATGGAGGATCGATTCGACGATTAAGGGTCGAACGGAGCAGGATAAAGAGTTCGGATTGCTGACGAGATTTCTTCAGTTAGAGAAGTTCTGTTAACGTATGAAACGCGCGAGTGTTGCAGGGATGCTCTCCGCTTGCGCGACGACAAAAGATTTTGCGTTTGTCCGTTTGATTTGGAAGCGGTAGACGCTGGCGATTCCGAGTTTTCTGTCTGCTCATGGTCTAGGCCCAATAGGCGGTGATCAATGAGTAAGGAACTGGTGATTGGATCCAATCGCCATGAGACAAAAGTAGCTATCCTCGAGGACGATCAACTCGTCGAGGTGTATTTCCAGCGGGCCAATGAGTACTCGTTGGCCGGCAGCATTCATAAAGGGCGCGTCACGCGCGTGCTTCCCGGCATGCAGTCAGCGTTCGTCGACCTAGGTCTAGAGCGCGATACTTTCCTGTACGTTTCCGACTTTTTCGAGGAACACGAAGACTTCGAGCCACTCGGTGACGACAAGCCGATTCGCGACCGTCGCGACCGAAGACCCAACCGTAGCAGTGAACGCCCGATCGAGGAACGCGCGCCGCAACCGCGTGAGGCTCGACCGTTCATCGCTGAACCCGCTTCGGCGGAACCGGTCGGCTCCGAACCGGAGACACCCGAACGCGCCGAAGTTGCCGAAGATGCGGCAGGACTTCCGGCTGCGGAATTTAAACCGGTTAACGGAGACGCGGTTTCGAATGGCCAAGGCGGCGATCGCACCGATCCCGACCGGGGATTTCGAGGCGACCGGCGAGGCAGACGGTCACGGCGAAGACGGCAACGCGGCCGTGGATTTCCGGAAAACAAGTACGCTCAACCGATCAGTCCGCCTCCGGCCACAGAAGCTCCGCGACCAGCTTCTGTTGAAGAGGAAGAGGGCCGCGCCTCGAGCGTCATCATCCTCCCAGGTGAGTCGCTCGCCAAGTACCGGAACGTCTCGAGCGCTGCCGAGCCTTCGGATGAGGGGGAGCACGACGCCGCTGATACAACGGCGCCATTGCCGGAAATCGAAAGGGATGCGGCTGAAGAAGAGGCGATAGAGGCTGAGGCTGAAGAGATCGAGTTAGCCGAGAAAGTTCTTGCTCATCACGATGACGAAACGCCTGCCGATGTGGAAGAGAAGATCGAGGAGGTAAAACAGGATCAGCCCATTCCGCTTCCTTCTGAAACTACGAATTCTGAAGTGACGGACGCGCCGGTTGCTGAAATACAACAGGACGTTCCTGAAGGCGAAGCCCTGGAGGTGGACGAATTCGAAGTGATCGACGTCGAACCCACCGAGGTTGAGGATGTGGTTCCCGATACCGAAGTTGAGGAAGCCACCGAGGATATCCGGCCTGTTCCAGAAGGTAGCGCTGAACCGAAACAGACTGCAGAACTGCCGCGCGCGCAAACCGCATCGATTCGCGAGCAGAGCGGCCCTTACATGCATCGGCTCCCGCGGCGTTTAAGGCGCAGACGCGGGAATCGCTTTTCACAGCAGAATCAGGAATTCGCAGGCACCGGGACGATGGGAGCAGCTGCTGGCGCCGCGCCCGCCCTCGAGCCGGGTGCTCGGATAGACCAGCGCCGAGATCAAGAAAGGGATCAACCAGAAGAGCGGTCCACAGAGAGATCGGAACGACCCATGCCGTCGATCACCG
>JAFASD010000358.1 GCA_019244945.1 Acidobacteriaceae bacterium
ATATCGCGGATGATGAGCTTCTTTATACGGATCGTTTCGCGCGGCGTTGTAGCAGCAGATCATCGACCACCGCGGTTTATCGGACCGGTTCTGATCCGACCTGTGCAACATATTCGCGTGAAAGAACACGACATCGCCCGGATCCATTTCTACATACACCAACTCGAGACGCTTTTCCGCTTCGTGAACCCGTTCCAGATCCGCGCCGGCCTGATCGCCCGTCAAAATGTGATCGATCCGTCCCATCAGGTGCGAGCCTCTCAGTACCTGCAGACAGCCATTTTCCTTGGTTGCGGCATCGACAGCTATCGACGCGCTGCATAGCAGCGGAAACAAAACTCCGTTCTGATACCAATACCCATAATCCTGATGCCAAGTCCACGCTCCGCCCACCTTGGCATCCTTCATGATCATTTTCGAGTGGTAGTGATAAACCTCGCCTCCGAGCAGCTTTTCCGCCGAATTCACAATCGTCTCGCAACGAGCGAACATGCCGTACAGCGTGTCGCCCGGATGATTCCATAACGAGAGGCGAACCGTTCCACCTTCCCCATCACCTTTGCCAAACGAGTGCTGATCCAGTTCCCGGTCTTCCTTGGCCGCCCGGCGAAGAAGGTCAATTTCTTCCTGATCGAACATTTTTCTCGCCAGAACGAAACCATCGCGTTCGTATTGCTCTATGAATCGGTCTGTCAATGGGCCGCTTGCCATAATTGCAATCTCCTTAAGAGCGAATTCCCAGCGCTCTCATCATGCCGTCGGTAGAGGTATACGCCTCCCGAACCCAATCTACAATCTTTTCCGGTTCAGGTGAATATTCAAGCTCAATACTGATGGTTCCGGAAAATCCGGCGTCAGCCAGCGCTTTTAAGTATGGCGGAAAATCGACCACTCCGCGCCCGGGAGGCAGATCTCCATGCTTCCTTCCGTCGCAATCCGAGAGATGTACATGCGCAATGCGACCCTGAAGCGCCAAAATCCGATCAGGACTGTCTCCCACTAACGTGAGATGCGAAATGTCCACGTTCGCTCTCGCCGCCGGATGATTCACTTCCGCAAGAAACTGCGACATCCGATCGATATTATTGACCAGAGATAGGTGAAAGGGCTCGAGCTCGATCGCGATTTCGAGTCCCAACTCGGCAGCGTACGCGGCGAGCTCTCGCACGTGCTCAACCGCCCAACTCCATTGCGCGGACGGCGCGATAACTTCCTGTTCCCAGATATACTCGCCGAGAACCAGCAGCATGTTCCTGGCGTCGAGCTCATGACCTAAGTCCAGATACCGCTTCGCCCGATTCACGTGAAAATCACGCACGGCCTTATTGAAATCGGCAATTCCCAAAGCACAGCAAACTACCGAAACAACCGGCAAGCCGACTTCAGAACACGTCTTCCGAATCAATCTGCGATCTCGCGCGGTTATTTCCAGAGGATCGGCAAAGATGTCGATCGTATCGAAGCCGATCTGTTTCGTCAGCTCGATCCCACGTGCCGTATCGACGGACGTGCCCAGCCATGCGGAATTAATCAGCCCCAGTTTCAAGCGGTGATTACTCCTGAGATTTGGATTGACCCCACCTACCCGGAAAGCATACTATCAGACGTTCCAGCGGAGTGTTCCTTGAATCTCGATCTCAATCTGAACTATGCGACACCGAAACCGCTTCGCGCCGATTTTGGCATCGGCGTCGTTGGCGCTGGATTCATCATGCGCGATGTGCAATTGAAGGCCTATGCGGACGCTCAATTCAATGTTGTAGCTATCACGTCCAAAACGCCTGAGAAGGCCCGCGAAGTAGCGAATCTGCGAAGCATTCCGTGCGTGTATGAAACGTTCGATAGCATGTTGCGTGATCCCGCGGTCGAAATTCTGGATATCGCGGTTCCTCCTGATCGGCAACTCGATCTTATTCGTCAGGCTGCGCAGACGGGGCGCCACCTAAAGGGTATCCTCGCCCAAAAACCCTTAGCTGTGAATTACGATCAGGCAGTCGAGATCGTTCGAATCTGCGAAGAGCGCGGGATTCCGCTCGCGGTGAACCAAAACATGCGTTACGACCAGTCCATCCGCGCGCTGAAGACCCTGCTCGAACGAGGCGTTTTGGGCGAGCCTGTTTTGGCCACGATCGAAATGCG
>JAFASD010000448.1 GCA_019244945.1 Acidobacteriaceae bacterium
CCATTTCTCCGGACGGCAAGCAAATCACGATTAAGAGCGCAGGGGCAACTCAACCCGTTCTGGTCACGTTGAATGATGAATCGACCATTCGAAAACTGCCGCCCGACATGGCGCTTCGCTTGGCGATGGTTTTGAATCCGACCTACAAGCCGGCGCAAGCGGGTGCGGATTCAGGCAACGCCCGCCAACCCGGTGGCAACGCTGCTGGCGCTCCGCCCTATGGCGCAAAGGCAGGAGAGGCGGCAGGCGCAACTCCGGCAAACGGTCCCTGGCCAGGCGCTGCCGGAGGAGCGCGAGCGGGACGCGGCGATTTCGCTCAGATGATCGAGAACGCGCCAAAGATTTCCGTTTCCGATCTCAAAACGGGAGATGCAGTGATTGTCTCGGGCGCCGCTACTGCTCCCGACAACTCACGTCTCCAAGCTGCGAATATCATCGCGGGCGCTGAACCGATACTCCGCGCCGCGCCTTCTCGCTCGGGGCAGAGCCAAAACGCGGATTGGAACTTAGGCATGGACGCTCCCGCCCAGCAATAACTCACTTTTTCATTCGGAAATTTTTCTAGAGGCTACATGAATTCTCAACGTGTGCGCGTATTTCTCCTCGGATTGGGCTTGGCGGCATGGATGTGCGCGCAAACTCCGGTTCAACCGAATCCTTCTTCGAGTCAAGCGCCAGCTCGCAACACAGCCAGAGTTAGTTCTTCCGGTACCGTTCGAGGTACGGTCAAGGACGACACCGGAGGGGTAATTCCCGGCGCCGTGGTTACGCTGGCAAATCAAACCGGCACGATTCAGACAGTGAATTCCGGGGCCGATGGCGCTTACGTCTTTAGAGGAGTTCCTCCAGGAAATTACACCGTTTCGGCAACCTATGCCGGGCTGCAGCAGGAAGGAACCATTGCGGTGAACGTGGTAGCTGGGCAATCAGCGCCCGGAAACATAGTCATGACCGTTCAGGCCCAGAGGCAGGAAGTGACTGTGACGGATACGGCAACCAATACGGTTAGTACCGAACCCTCGAATAACGCCACCGCGCTAGTCCTGAAGCAGGAAGACCTGGAAGCCTTACCCGACGATCCCGACGATCTCGAAGCCGATCTTCAGGCGCTAGCTGGACCCGCAGCAGGGCCTGGCGGCAATCAGATTTTTGTCGACGGCTTCACCGGCGGCCGTCTCCCTCCGAAAGAATCGATTCGAGAGATCCGCATCAATTCCAACCCGTTTTCGGCCGAGTTCGACAAGCTAGGGTTCGGACGTATCCAGATCTTTACGAAGCCGGGTTCCGACAAATTTCACGGGCAGGGCTACTACAACATCAGCGACGGCATCTGGAATTCGCGTAATCCCTTTCTGAGCGTAAATCCACCGTTCCGAACACAACTGTTCGGCGGAAATGTCAGCGGGCCACTGGGCAAGCACGGCAGCTTTTTTATCGACACCGAACGCCGCCAGATCGACGACAACGGTATCATTACGGCGTCCATTCCAACCACGGATTTCCTCAGCAGCCAGTCCTATCAAAGTTATTACTCCACCCCACAAAGACGAACCACGGTCAGCCCGCGTGTGGATTACCAGCTCGGCTCGAATAACACGCTGAGCCTTCGTTATGTCTATCTCGACAACGATCGAGTCATCACCGGCATCGGCAGCTTCGATCTACCGCAACTGACAATCGGCGCTATTCCATTCCCCAACAACGGCTATAGCCAGGACACTACCGAACAGAGCGCTCAAATTGTGGAAACCGCGGTTTTGAGCGCCAAAGCCGTCAACGAAACGCATTTCGAATTCGACCGCACTTACCAGACCACCAAAAGCCTGAGTAGCGCACCGGAGCTGGACGTATCTCAATCGTTTGTTTCTGGCGGCTCCGGGTATAGCGCGCCGGGCTTCTCTCACAGCTACGATCTTCAAAATTATTTCGAGATACAGAACTACACCTCTCTGACCTGGGGCGCGCACACCACCAAGTTCGGCGTACGGGTCAGAACCACAGTGCTCGACGACTCGAGCCCCAAGAACTTCAATGGGGTGTATGAATTTCTCGGAGGAACCTTCCCGCTTCTCGATACTAATCTGCAACCGATAGCCGGCCAGACCACAAAGCTCACCTCAATTCAGCAGTATTTGACGACCATACAACTCCTGAACGCGGGTTATACGAGCGCCTATATCAGCGGCACTCTAGGTTACGGCCCCTCGAAATACACCGTGAATACCGGGAATCCGTATATCGGCTTCAACCAAGTCGATTTCGGTCCGTTTGTTCAGGATGACTGGCGGGTGAGGCCGAATTTCACGCTGAGTCTCGGAGTCCGTTGGGAATCGCAGACAAACATTCCAGATCACAATGATTGGGCGCCGCGGGTGGGGTTTGCCTGGTCCCCGGATGCCAAAGGCGGAACGGGCCGCGCGAAGACGGTCATTCGCGGTGGCTGGGGCATGTTCTACGATCGCTTCGCGATCGCGGCCGTCGAGACGGCGTATCGGTACAACTTGAGCAATCAGTTTACCTATACTCTCGATAATCCCATCTATTACGATGCTGCCTTTGACACGCCTATACCTCTCTCCAACCTGACCAACGCAACCAGTAACGCCGCGCAAAGGTACGAAATCGACCAGCACCTCCAAGCCCCGCGGCTGATGCAAACTGCCATCGGCTTGGATCGGCAACTCTTCAGCCACACCACTCTCTCGCTGAATTTTATGAATTCACGCGGTGTCCACGAACTCCGCACTGTCGATATCAACGCGCCCTATCCGATTCCAGGCACCTTGCCCCCGGGCGCATCGGAGCTCGTCGGAGGGAGCCGCGGCACCGCCAATTCCAACAATGTTTGTTGCAGGCCCTTCGGCGATATCGGCGATATCTACGATTACCAATCTGACGGCATATTCAAACAAACGATGTTCATGGTCGGTGTAAATAGCTCGGTCGGGAAATGGCTCACGCTGTTCAGCCGCTATTCCCACGGCAATGCCCACAGCGATACCGACGGATTGGGCACCACGCCCGCGGATCCGTACGATTTCGCGGCAGACTGGGGCCGCTCCTCCCTTGATATCAGCAATAACTTATTTCTCGGCGGTTCCATTGCCGCGCGATGGGGATTGCGGATCTCACCGTTCTTGGTGGCTCACAGCGGCACGCCTTTCAACATCACAACGGGAACAGATCTCTACTTGCAGGGAACGGGCCAGCCCACGGCTCGTCCGAGCGTGATTAACGCCTCGCAACTGTACTACGGCGTACCGCTTCCAGGAGATTACAATCCAGATCCCCTCGTCCCCCAGCCGGGAACATCGGACATGATCGCTCGCAATGCCGGAACAGGACCGGGCTATATAGGTCTAAACCTTCGACTCAGCAAGACCTGGGGTTTTGGGACCACGAAATTCAAAGGTCAAGTGGGCGGCGCAAGGTCGGGCGGAGGCGGCAGGTTCGGCGGCCCAGGCGGAGGACCCTTCGGCGGCGAAAGCACTGAGCACCGCTACAACCTCACAGTCTCGGTGAACGCTCGCAACATTCTGAACCATGAAAATCTGAACACTCCGAATGGAGCGCTAACCCCTCCCTACTTCCTTGAATCAACCGGAATCACTGGTGGGTTCGGGGCAGAAGCCACGGCCAGTAACCAGCGCCGAATCGATTTACAATTGCGATTCGCGTTTTGACCGGAGAGTCAGTGAGCAATCAGGAGTCGGTAACCCTGCGTCAGATGGTTGTGGACGCCTTGCGCGGCCATCAGGCGCATATTGTTTTTGATTCGGCAATAGAAGATTTTCCGGTCGAAGCCCGCGGCAGAAAGCCCCCGGGTGCGCCGCATACGCCCTGGCAGCTGTTGGAACACATGCGCATTGCGCAAAAAGACATCCTCGAGTTTTCACGGGATCCGCGGCATAAATCTCCGGACTGGCCCGAAAGTTATTGGCCGCCCACCGAAGCGCCTCCCAGTTCCAAAGCCTGGGATGAGAGCGTGCACGCCTTTCAGAAGGATGCTCTAGAGTTCAGCAGGCTCGTGCAGGATCTGCAGAACAATTTGTTCGAACCTTTCGAGCATGGGGATGGACAAACCCTCCTTCGAGAAGCGCTGCTGTTGACAACACACAATTCGTATCATCTGGGCCAACTTGTCTTCATGAAAAAGACTTTGGGAGGGTGAACAGGTCACGGCTCCGATCCAGTAAAGTGAGCGTCTAAAAAGTCCAGATCCCGCTCGAGCACTCTCAACACCTCGTCATGAATCTTGTTCTCGTCCCTCAATCGGAGAGCAGTTGCGCGTTCTATATCGCGAAGCTGCTGCGCCAGATCACGATGATGTTCCGATTGATTTCTGTTCAATTGACT
>JAFASD010000049.1 GCA_019244945.1 Acidobacteriaceae bacterium
CCCGATCACCGCCACCGGGGTGCGATGCCGGTCTTCAAATTCTGTAAAGAAGCGCCCCTCGTGCATGTCAATTTGACCCGACTCGGCGTATGACTCCTCTACGCCCCGGAGCTGTGCCTGATAGATGGCGTTGCCCTTGTATTTCGCAACCACCGGAAAATGATTGGGCCAGAGCAGACCGGAAACTCGAACGCAGCTTACACAGTTGGCGCGGATCTCCTCCGCGTTGTCATAGCTGAGTTGTTTGCGCGCGCGTTGTTCCGGCGTGAGATCGCTGGTTTGAAAGGCAGGCGTGCGGGAGATGATCAGAGAATTAGGCCCGAAGCTGCGAAGCACGTTTGTCACCGCCCCATCGAAGCCAGTCAGGATTGCCCCAACGCCGATAATCGTGCCCGTCCCGATGATGACTCCGAGCATGGTCAGCAACGCTCGCAATTTGTGCGCCCGAATGGTATCGAGCGCGAGCATGGTGTTGTTGCGGAACGAGGTAAATGTTTTCATACCTCACCTGATTGCAATGCCACGATGGGATCGAGCTTCGAGGCCTGCCGAGCCGGATAGATGCCGAAGAAGAGTCCCACCGTAGCCGAGAGGCCCACGCCAAGAATCACTGCGCCTAAAGGCATTTCCATGGGAAGCGGTGTCACGGTGCGAACCAATACCGTCAGCAGGTAGGCGATTATCACCCCGATGACTCCACCGGCAGCAGCTAACACAGCGGACTCCACCAAAAACTGATTGAGAATGTCGCTCCGCCGCGCGCCAAGCGATTTCCTAATGCCGATTTCGTGGGTTCGTTCGGTGACCACAGCGAGCATGATGTTCATGATCACAATTCCTCCGACCACCAAGAACACCGAAACGATGCCGATGGCCATCGCGGCGATCGCGCCCGTGAGATTGTGCCAGGCCTGTGCGAACGTGTCGGAGGCAAAGATGGTGAACGTATCGTCATCAGCCGGTTTCAGGTGACGATACGCTCGAAGCAGCATGCGCACTTCGTCTTCAGCTTCCTCGAGATGTTGAGGGTCGATGGCCTTGGCCACAAACGCAAGCTCGTTGTGCGTGGCGCCATAGGTTTTGAAAAACGAGTAGATCGGCACGGCCACGAATTTGTCCTGAGACTGGCCGAAGACACTGCCCTGCGGCTTAGCCACGCCCACCACTTCGTAGGGAACGCCATCCACTTCAATGGTGCGTCCAATGGGATCGCGACCCTCGAAGAAGTGCTGGCTGACATCGTTGCCGATGAACGCGACCGGCGCATGACGCTTCACTTCGCTTTCCGTAATGGCGCGACCGGTGCCGACATCAATATTCTTCAGGCTCGGCATATTGGCGGTGATGCCGTTCAGGTCCACCGATTGCATGCTTTGCCCGCCGAAAGAAATGGTCGCGCTTTTCCAGCTCTCCATGCCGAGATCCTTCAGCATGGTCGCGTTCTTACGGACAAATTCGTATTCATCCGACTTGAGCTGAGGGTTCCGCCGCTGCATCTCGAGAAATTTCTTCGGATCCCAATTACCGATGAATGCGATCTTCACTACGCGGAAGCCATCTGACCCCATGTCTGATAACTTCGTCGAGATGTAGACATTCATTCCGTTCACGAAGGACATGACGGCAATTAGAGTGGTCGTCGCGAGAATGATGCCGAGCAGAGTGAGAAAGCTGCGCAGTTTGCTTTTGTTGAGGGAATCGACAGCGATGCGCGCCGCTTCCCAAAACGACGCACTGGGGCGAAATTTTCGTTTGCTCACGGCTGATCTCCTGGGAAGACGCTAGTCGGCTGAAGTTTGTTCCTTTATTATGACGAAGAGAATCACGCGTCAAACCCGAAGCACTGCCATGGGATCGACCCGGGTGGCCCGACGCGCCGGAATGTAAGTGGCCCCAAGCGCCACGAAAAGGAAGAGCAACGCAATACCTATAAACGTTCCGGGGTCGGTTGCACTCACGTGAAATATCAGTTTTCCCATAAAACGCGTTAGCGCAAGTGCGCCACCTAGGCCAACGACAATTCCCGCGAATGCCAGACCAATTCCTTGACTGAGAACAAGCCAGAGAATGTCGCTTTGCTGCGCTCCGAGTGCTCGCCGGATTCCGATTTCCTGGGCGCGCTGAGTCGCCGAATACGCTGTTACGCCATAGATCCCAATCAGAGCCAATAGCACTGCTACGAGAGCAAACGAACACAATAGCTTTACCAGAAGACGCCTCTGGCCAACTTGCGCTTCCATGCGGTCGTCCATGGTTTGCGGCTCGCCGATGGCTTGATTACGATCTATGAATCGTATCTGCTGCCGAATGGCGCTGGTGAACGAGAGTGGGTCGGTCGACGTGCGTACGACCAGCATCGCGGATGGCATCGGACTTTGCGCAAACGACACATATACGCTCTCCTGCCAATCCTCTCTGCTATCCAGATTCTGATTGACGTCGGAAACCACTCCTATGATCTCTGCCGGGTTGGGATTAGCCGCCCCCACCAGGAGATGTTGCCCGATTGGATCAAGGCCGGCAGGATATGCGGGCCAAAGCCGGCGAGCTAAGTTTTCGTCGATGATAGCCACGCGCTTGTTATCTTGCCCATCATGTTCGGAGAAATCTCTGCCACGCTTGACAGCAATTCCAAGAGTTTGAAAGTAACCTGGAGTCACCGGAAAGTACTTGGCAATCAAGCGTTCATTCAGCCGTTGGGAAGGTTTCGCTGCATCCTGCACAGGGATTCCCGGGTACTCCATCATGGGAATCGTCATCGCCGCTGCAGCACTGCGAACCCCGGGGAGAGTCTGTATCCGTGAAATGGCCTCGCGAAAGAAAAACGATCTCTTTCGATCCGTGTCATATCTCAACGGCGAGAGACTGGCATTGACCGTAAAGAGATGATCCGGATTAAATCCCACGGCAACGTTACGCAAATGAGCGATGCTTTCGATCAGCAGTGCTGCCCCAACCAGTAAAACGAGGGAAAGTCCAACTTGACCTACTGAAAGCACATTGCGCAGATTAAAAAGAGGCCAAATCCCCGGCGAGAGACGGCCATTAGCGGCCACTCCGGTGCTTCGCAGCACTTGGATCAGGTCCGGTCTTGACAGACCCAGCGAAGGCGCTAATCCAAAAGCCAATCCAGTTCCCACTGAGAGCGCCAAGGCGAATCCAAGGACCAGCCCATCCATATGTATTTCGTTCACCCGGGGCAGGTCAAAAGCAGTAATTGCAGGAATGATTCGCAAGCACAAACTTGCGAGAACTATCCCAATCGCTCCTCCGAGAATCGACAGCAAAACGCTCTCGGCCAGCAGTTGGCGAATGAGTCGATGTCGAGCAGCTCCCAGCGCCGATCGGATTGCAAACTCTCGCTCGCGGACTGCGCCACGTGTTAGCAGCAAGCTCGCCAAATTAGCGCACGCGATCGCGAGTACAAAACCGACCGCGCCAAACAGCATCCAAAGTATGGAACGAACATCGGCCACCAAAACGTCATGCAGCCGTGTGATTTCGATTGGTGTTTTCGGTTTTGCGTCGAGCATGGCCGGATGAGCCATCGCATATTGCCGCCGAATCACCATCATCTCCGCATTTGCTTTCTTAAGCCCGATTCCAGGCCGCAAACGGCCAAATACGGTTAAGAACGGACTGAGCGCTCTGGGTTTTGGCGGAATCGTTTGTAAATGAGAGGGCGCCGTCATCCAGAGGTCGACCCCAGGAAATGGAAACTGAAAACGAGGAGGGAGAACGCCAATAATGGTGTAAGCCGCTTCATCCAGTGTGGCAGTCCTGCCGACTACATCGGAATCGCGACCGAATCGTCGTTGCCATAGTTCGGCGCTGATCATGACCACCGGTGGGCCGTTATTGGAATCCTCCTCCGGAAGAAAGCCACGTCCAACGATCGGAACCACTCCCAGAATTTTCAAGAAATTCGCTGAGATGTGAACACTTTTCAGGACTTCAGGCTCGCCGATATTCGAGAGCGTGACGTTTTCTCGCATCGTATACGCTCCGATTTCTGCAAAAGAACGTGCTCCGGTTTGCATTTCGGCCAATCGAGTAGGCGTCGCGCCGCCCGAAATGCGCACGAGCTCGTCGGAATCTCGGTATTCGAGAGGTTTTAGAAGCACCGCATGAACGATCGCGAATATTGCGGTATTCCCTCCAATGGCTAGCGCCAAGGTGAGAACCGCGGTCCCGACGAAGACCCGGTTTTTACGCATTGTGCGTACGGAGTACGACAGATCTTGCGAGACGTTATCCAAAGCTCTATCTTTTACGGTCGACACGCATTTCAGAAGATACACTAGCGTATTTCGGCAACAGAACGAACAGCGTTGCCGCGATCACGACCATGGCGAAGCACGCGAGCAACACAGTTCGATAAGTCCCGGTATAGTCGAACATGCTGCCCATCACCAACGGGCCGAGCGCGCCAGCCACGGCGTACACGCACCAGGTGTATCCATACAGCTCGCTGAATCTGCCGAGACCGAAGTATCGGGTCAACAAATAGGGAACGGCGTCCGATTCCGCGCCCATTCCGGCGCCAAACAGGACGGCCGCGGCGAAGGCCAACCAGGTTGTGTGCCCGTAAATGACGAAAAGGAATCCGACCGCGCAGGCGGCCAGCAATGCGGCGGCCGCACGCCCTGCGGCGAATTTGTCGAGCAGATATCCCGTGAACAACTTGCTCGCGAGAGTGGCAAAACCCGCAACTGAAAGAACCGTCGCGGCGCGTTGAGGGGCTAACCCTCGATCCGTGAGAAGCGCCGCCCAATGTGCGTTCAGGCCGTTTGTGGCGAAAGAAAACAGCAGCAACGCCGTGACGATCCCCAGAAATCGAAAGGTGATGAGCGATTGCCAGATAGATCCATCGGCGTCAGTCGATACGGACGATCGCTCCTGGTGTTGAGTAGCGGGTTCATACAGAAAGAGGGCAGCGAGCGGAAGGCCGAGCAGAAGAATTACAGCTCCCAAGACGCCATATGCTGCGCGCCAGCCATAAGCCGAGATCAGCGCCTGGGCAATGGGAGGAAATACCATAGAGCCAAGCCCGGAACCGGCCATTACAACGGCCAGAGCACGACCACGTTCGCGATCGAACCAGGCGCTCACCACTCGCGCGTATCCCAATTGCGTGGCGCCGTTCCCGACGATTCCGAGAATAACGAATACGCAGAGCAGATGGGCCAGATGCGAGGTGAGGAAAGCAAGCGAGGAGAACGCCACGCCATAAATGATTGTGCAAGGAATTACGATTCGGCGCGCCGGGTAGCGATCAAGTAGACGGCCGATCAACGGAGAACAGGCCGCGATACTCAGAGCCGCGAGAGTAAAGGCGAGCGAAACTTGTCCTCGCGACCAACCGAAAGCCGCCGTTAACGGTTTGAGGAAAATACTGAAGGTGTAAACGACGATGGATGCGAAGCTGACAAATACGCCGCAGCAGGCGGTCAGTAGAATCAGACCGCGTTTGTGAGGAGGGGTCTCATTCGTGAGCCGGTTGGGGCGATGGTTGAGAACTCCGCGAGTAGCCATGGATAGCGGATCGTTTTGCTCCTGCCGCATGCGCCTCATCGCTCATCGGATGAATGCCGCTCGCATCGATCCACCGATTATAGAAATTGAACAATGCGCAGACAGTGATTGCATAGTAGATTGCTTCATCGCTGAATCCTGCTTGGTGGAGGGTTTGAATGTCCGCCGGCTGAATGGAAACAGAGTCGTAATTCACCTTTCGCACGAAGCGAAACAGCGCCTTTTCGGAATCGGGAAGAAGTGAGGTCTCCACGTCGGCCAATACGCTCGAAACCAGCTCCTTGCTGCCAAGTAATTCCGCCGCGACCGCGGCGTGAGCCTTCGTTCAAAACGGACACTGATTCAGATGCGACGTGTACGCGGCGATCAGCTCGCGAATTCCCGCAGGGAGCGGCGCGGACTCCCGCATGATCTCCTGTGTGAAGCGCTCCAGGTGAAGCGTAGCATGCATTTTGAAGGAAAACATGTGCAGAATTTGGGGATATTCGGATCCCGCACTCTTCATCATTTCGATGGCGCGAGTATAGTTATCGTCTCCCCGATGTTCTTCCACATCCTTCAGAAACATACGTTCCATAAAGGCGCTTTCTCCTCTAGAAAAGAAACTTAACAGCCAACTGTAGCAAGCGGGGTGGCGCAGCTTGCAAAATCTGGCCGAACTCGGGCGACGCAAGATCGTTCTCCGGTAATGCGAAGTTCGGGTGGTTGAGCACATTGAAGGCTTCGGCGCGGAATTGAACCCGTTTTGACTCGCTTATTGCGAAGTTCTTGAATAGCGAAACGTCGACTGCGGCGAGGCCGGGTCCACGAACCGCGTTCCGCCCTTCGTTGCCAAACTGTCCGGGATCTTGCGCGGAAGTCAGCTCCTGAAATGCGCTGCGGCTGACCCAATGGTTTGGTGTGTGCGAACCCGCATTTGGATCCGCGATCACGTTCGGACGGCTCGAGTAAAATCCGGTGATTTCCGGAGCGCTCCCCTCCATGGGCGCGTTGTCGCTGTCATAAACGGTAAAGGGAGTCCCGGAAGAGAAACTGGCGATGCTGTTCAACTGCCATCCATTCACAAGAAATCCTGCCGCCCGTGGAGCAGAGTCCCAGCGCGGTAGAACATAAGTGCCGCTGAAGACAAAACGCTGGCCCGCATCAAACAACGACGGACCATGCTCGGCTCTTAGATCGAACGGATTCTGGGCCAGATCGTTCTCGCCGGCAACCAGAGTGGGCGCTGATCCGGAAAGGTTCAGGGAAGAGACATAGTCGAGACTCTTCGACCACCAATAGGACGCGAGAAACGAGAATCTGCCGGTGAACTGGCGTGAGAACGCCACCTGCAGCGCATGATACGTAGAGCTGTTGTTATCGGCGATCAAACCCACAGAGGCGAAGGCGCAGGATCCCAGGGCGGCTGAACAATCCGCGTATTCACGGCGTTGATCCGCGTTTCCAGTCGTCGCGCCGGGTCCATAGATGGCCGGATTGGCTTCGATAAAGCGAGGCAGGTGGGTGCCTTTGTTGCCGACATAGCGGAGATCGAGCAGATACGCGGTTGCGAAGACGCGCTCGATCGAGAAGTCCCAATTCTGCGAGTAGGGAGGCAGCATGCCGGATTGCACGGTAAGGATTGTTGCGGGGCGAACGAACTGCTGCGTGACGAATGGCGGAATCTGCCCGTTGTAGGGATTTTGAAAATTGAGACCGGGCCCGGGCAGTTGATACGCTTCGGTCCAGGGCAGGGCACTGACTGCCGCCTGAAGCGGA
>JAFASD010000064.1 GCA_019244945.1 Acidobacteriaceae bacterium
TTGCGAGCAAGTGATGCGGTGATTAGCCGGCGAACCGCCATTTTGGAAAAGGCTGAAATTCATCCCCACGCGCGAACCGTCAATGCTCGCGATCGCTTACTACTCGCCGGTTGTGATCCCGCGATGGCGATTCTTGCTCATCACCTGGGGCAGACGGGCATTGAACTCGTTCTTCTTCATCAAAACAGCTCACGGTCTTTATCACTCTTGAAGCGAAACCACGTGCACATCGCGGGTACTCATCTGCGACCTCAAACGAGCGGTGAACCGAATATCTCTGCAATTCAGAAACTGTTTCCGGCGGGTTCCGCAGTAGCTATCTCGTTTGCGCGGTGGGAAGAAGGCCTCGTCACCGCGCGCGGAAATCCCAAACACATCAAAGGCGTGGAGGATCTGGCTCGCCGAAATATCACGTTTATAAACCGGGAATTGGGTTCAGGCAGCCGATTATTGTTGGATCGGCATCTCAACCGGCTGAAACTCGACGCAAATCGTGTCCGTGGGTACAATCGCACGGCGCCTGGACATTTAGCCGCTGTCTGGGCGGTAAAAACGGGCGCATCCGATTGCTGCATAGCGACAGAAGCAAGCGCTCGCGTGGTTGGCCTCAATTTCATTCCGCTGGAAGCTTCGCGGTATGACTTCGTGATGCGTGAGCGCGATCTGAAAGTGCGAGCCATGCAGGCGTTGCTCGATGTGATGAACCGTTCGAGCTTTCGTCTTGAGCTGAATAAAATCGGTGGTTACGACACGACGGTGACCGGCACGCAAGTTCTCTAAGCTTTGTTGGTGCGGAGGCGCCGTTCTTTCACAGACGAAAATTCCACTGCTGGAAAAACGCGGACGTGGCGTGACCCTCATCGACACAAACGCTCCAGGCCGCCCCTGAGCAGCGGCTTGCCTACACTGGAACCTGAATCTATGCGAATCTGGCGATCACACGCGATTACGCTTCTGTTTCAGGCTTTTTCCGATCAGATCATTCCGTCATCCAGTCGCGGGTCGGGAAGAGAATGCTCTTTTCCAGCCTATTTTTTCGATTGGCGCCGCGTGCGACGCGTTTGCAAGAATAATTCGCATGATCAGAAAGTCAGCCGTGTTCAATGGCTTGGTCATTTTTTGTTTTTCCGCGTTTCTCGCGTTCTGCCAAACAGATACGCGAAATGATCAAATACAGCTACACTCCCGCCAAGCCCAAGAAGCTCTTAGAAACAAGCGGCCGGATCTTGCCGCTCAAGAATTCAGCGCAATCGTGGAGCTCGATCCAAATAATATCGAGGCGCGCGGCAATCTAGGAGTGTTGCTGTTTTTCCAAGGTGATTTCGCCAAAGCCGCGCCGCAGCTTCGCGCCGCGCTCCAACTTCAGCCGGCGCTTTGGAAAATCCAAACCCTTCTCGGGATGTGCGAAAAGCGCATCGGCCAAATTTCGGATGCAGAAGCCGATTTGGAGAAGTCGTTTCCGCAATTGACCGATGAAAAGCTGCGCGTGCAGGCGGGAATGGAGCTGATCGAGATGTATTACGACGCCGGATCGTTAGACAAAGCGGCGGGAATCGTGACCACTTTGCGACAGATTAAGCCGACCGATGTCGATATTCTCTATACAGCGCATCGCATCTACTCAGACCTGGCAGACGAAAGCATGTTGAGTCTTGCGATGCTCGCTCCGGAGTCCGCGCGCATGCATCAGCTCATGGCGCATGAAGCCGCGAGACAAGGCAACACTGAACAAGCCATCGTCCAATATCGCGAAGCAATGAAGCTTGACCCGAACATCCCTGGGCTTCATTTCGAGTTTGCTGAGGCGTTAGGCGGTTCTTCGCTCCCCTCTGATCGCGCGCAAGTTGAACGGGAGTACAAAGCGGCTCTAGCGGCCAATCCTTTCGACGAACGGAGCGAGTGCAGACTGGGTGACATCGCGGCACACGAATCGGATCTTACAGCCGCCGAGGCGCATTACTCGCGCGCGTTACAGTTGCAGCCCAATGACGCTGATGCGATTATTGGGCTCGCGAAAACCTACATCTCCATGAACCAGCAGGAGAAGGCGATGCCCCTGCTGGAGCGTGCCGCCCAGCTCGAACCATTTAATGCTGTGATTCACTATCACCTTTCTACGCTGTACCGCAAACAAGGCAAAACCGACGATGCGAAGCGCGAGCTGGCTGAATTTCGACGGCTCAGAGGGATGAAAGCAAAGCTGACCCAGGTTTATCAAGCAATGCGTTTGCATCCTACGGGTCAAGAACAGCCCGATGAGGATGTCCCGAAATGATCGGATATTATCGATCAGAATGCAAGCTAGACTCACCCGCCGCGAAGCTCTCAGAATTGCGCCCGCCAGCGTGGTCGCGCTCGCCTCCGCACAGACCTCCACTTCTCAGGGTGACAGCGAAATCACAGTCCGGGTTACTGCCGGGTCGAAGCGATTTGCAGAACAGGCAGCGCTCCGCTGGCAGCCGGACCGCGGGCCTTCGTCTCAATCGATTACGGTCGATCCCAGCAAAAGCTACCAGGAAATGCTCGGTTTTGGAGCAGCGTTGACCGATGCCGCCTGCTACATGTTCAATCAGCTTCCTCCAGCCCGGCGCGAAGAGCTGTTTCACACTTTGTTTCATCCCTCGGCGATGAGCCTTAGTGTTTGCCGCATCTGCATCGGCTCGAGCGACTACGCTACCAGGCCCTATAGCTTCGATGAAGGCGAGCCCGATCCGAAATTACAGCGGTTTTCCATCGATCACGATCGAGAGTACATTATTCCCATCTTGAAGCAAGCGCGCAACGTGAACCCCGAGCTTTTTCTCCTAGCCTCTCCATGGAGTCCACCTGGCTGGATGAAAGCAAACAATTCCATGCTCGGTGGATGCATTCGGAAGAGATACTTCCCTGTATACGCACGCTATTTTTCGAAATTTCTTCAGGCCTACGCGGAAGCGGGCGTTCCCGTCAACGCTGTTACTGTCCAAAATGAGGTGGATACCGATCAGGACGGTCGCATGCCGGCGTCGCTCTGGGGTCAAGAATATGAGATGGAGTTTGTCGCTGCGCATCTTGGACCTCAACTTAAGAAAGACGGAATTAATGCGAAGATTTGGATCCTGGATCACAATTACAATTTGTGGGGACGCGCCATCTGCGAGCTCGATGATCCCGAAGTGAATCGATACGTGGACGGAATCGCTTGGCACGGCTACGTCGGCGAGCCATCAGCGATGACCCGAGTCCACGATGCGCACCCCGGAAAGCACGCGTACTGGACCGAGGGCGGCCCTGACATTCAAAGTCGCCGTTACGCGACGGACTGGGCAGAATGGAGCGCAACGTTCACCGGCATCCTTCGCAATTGGGCGCGCTGCATCATCGGCTGGAATCTTGCTCTTGATGAAGCCGGCAAGCCAAATATCGGACCATTTAGCTGCGGCGGCATTGTTACGATTAACTCTCAATCGAAAGAAATCACCCAGAGCGGAATGTATGCGGCGTTTTCACATTACTCGCGTGCGGTTCGGCGTGGTGCGCGGCGAATTGCGTCCGATGGAGATCTCCAGAGTGTCTCGCATACCGCATTTGTTAATCCCGATCAAACGCAAGTAACAATCTTGACCAACTCCGGCGACCAGAAAAGCGTAGCGCTGCGCTCATCGGGAAAACAAACGCAAGTCAATCTGCCGAGCGATTCCATCACCACTCTGACTTGGCGTTCTTAGGACGACGCCGCAGCGTTGAGTTGAACTAAGCGCCGAATTTAAAAAGAAAGCCGAACGCCAAGTTGTATCTGGCGAGCTCCGTACGTGTTGTTGGTGGTGTTGTAGTCACCCGTGGTCCCACTAATTATGCCTGCGCTGCCGCCTGCTACTGCGGCATTGGGCAGGTCGAAGTTCGGATGATTCAGTACATTCTGCGCGTCGATCCGAATCTGAAGCTGACCCGTTTCGTGAGGGAGTGGAAAACGGAAGCTCTTACCCATAGAGAAATCCACGCTGATGAGACCAGGCCCTCTCAAAATATTACGGCCCGCATTTCCGAACGTACCTGACGCAGGGATCGCCCACGCCGGATCAGTGCAACCGGCAGGCGAAGTTGTACCGTCCGTCAAGAGTGTACACGGATTAAACCACTCCTGAATCGTTGGATTGGATACATTCGGATTTCCAATTAGGTTCGGATACCATCCTCCCGAAAGAGCCCCGCTATTATTTGACGTTCCGACGGTTACGGTAAACGGCTTGCCCGACTCCAGAACGTAGATGGTCGAGGCTTGCCAACCTCCAAGGATTGCGTCAACAATTCCGCCGCGATCGAGAAATGCTTTGCCCTTTCCGAACGGCAACTGGTACACCACATCGCCTTTAAACATGTGACGGATATCAAAGTTCGAAGGTCCGTAATTCAACGCGGGGTTGTAGGCATCCTGATAATTCTGACCGCCATCGCGGCTTCCCCATCCGGAAGAATCCTGCTCATCGAGGAATTTGGCGTATGTGTAACTCGTATTAAACTGCAGACCACTGCTGAATCGTTTAGTAAGAGACAGCTGTAATGAGTGATACCAGGAAACCGCGTTGTAAGTGTTACCGTTGATGGTCTGAAATTGCGGAAAAGGCCGAAGTGCCTGCCCGTTGCCCGTCGCGGCGCTTTCCGCGATGAGATTCGGTGGCACTTGATTGTAATCGACAGGGAACGATAAGTGAGTCCCATGACTACCCACGTAAGCCGCCTCGCCTAGCATCTCAAACGGCAGTTGGTGTTGGATACTGAATGACCACTGTTTGTTGCGAGCCACGGGCGTGTGATACGGATAGTAATTCACCGACTGTCCGTTGTAAGCTCCCGGATCATGGGAGGCTGAAACATAGTTCAAGGGTGGATTAGGGTTCGAAAGAATAAAAACCGGCGCTGCCTGATTCGTCTCGGATATTGACCCGGTGCTATTGGTGCCAAAACCCTCTGCGCCGCCGGCGTACGTGTCGATGCTCCAGTTATAACTGTAAATGCCGAATCCGCCCCGCACGACCCAATTGTTCCGGGCGGACCATGCAAAGCCCACACGCGGAAGGACAATGTTGTGGACGGGAGCCTCGATCGAGTTACGCCCGTTGGGCGCGAACCACATCGCTCCGGGAGTGTTAGTCACCGGGTTAGTAATGGTCGGATCGAAATCGCCGATCCGGTTCGCGGCCTCGTGCCATCCGCCCTGAATCTGGTAGCGCAGACCTAAGTTCAGAGTTAGATTGGGCTTCACCTTGTAATCGTCCTGCACAAAGAATTGCGGGCTCTTCTGGCGCATGCCGACAATCGGAGTATTGGAAGCATTCCACGAATCGACGTATCCGAGCAGAAAGTCGGCATAGGCGACTCCGCCGGATCCAAAAGGCGCCGATTGCGTAAACACACCTGAAAAGGAGAGAGTCGCTGCGTTGATGTTCCCCCAGGGAGTGGAGTTGTCTTGATAAGCAAGCAGTTCGCCGCCGAATTTCAAAATGTGCCTTCCGCGAATCATCGTCACCACATCGGAGGGATCGAAGCTGTTCTCGACGTAAATCGCGTTCGTACCCGGCCCGATCCACGCTACGGGGCCGCTGGTGAATTGGATTGACGGAGCCACGTTTGCCTTCGCGTAGTCGATACCCAACGATTGCGGCACGCCCTTCCCGAGCGTTTGGGGAGTGAACCAGTTGCCCTGCCGTGTAAATCCAAATCTGAATTCATTCACCACGTTTGCACTGATAGTCCACACATCTGAAACCTGCGCGTTGTAGCTGTCCACGTCTCCCGTAGTGCAATCCCAAGGACAATCAAAGCTAGGATAAAAAGCGGGATTATCGCGTTGCGTGATCGAGAAAGTTATCCGGTTCCTGTCGGATATGTTGTAGTCGAGTCTACCGAAATACTTCAGAAATGGCGAAGTTTGTGTAAGCGATCCCTGCCAGTTATTTACGTATCCAGGCAAATTGGGCGCCGGAAAAATGTTTTGAATTTTCAGCGCTACCGCGTCAAGCGGCACGTTAATCGTGTTATTCGGGAACGGGGTGCGGGTTCCTGTAGCGGGGTTGATTGGAGTTGCCGGATTATAGATAGTCGGAAACTCCGACGAATTGAAATCACCAGCCCGCATATTCACGGTGCCAAAGCTCCCATCTGTGGGTACCGTCTGAAAGGTGAAGTAGCTCGTGTTGTTAATCGTTTTATCTACGTCGAAGTAGAAAAAGAATTTGTTCTTTAGAATCGGTCCTCCGATGGCGCCGCCAAAGTTGTTATAGCGGAGATTGCCGACGCTCGGAGCGAAAAAGTCTCTGGCATTCAGATAGTTGTTCCTGAAATACTCGTAAGCCGCGCCGTGAAAGTCGTTTGTCCCACCCTTGCTGATCTGGTTAAACGCAGCACCCCCGATGCCGTATTGAGCGGAGTAAGTCGATGTTTCGATCTGCAGCTCAGACATCGTCTCCATGACTGACGTGTCCGTGTTGGCGCTATGAGGGAGAGTTGTCGAGGCTCCGTCAGCCAGGAAATTCGAATAGTAGGGCAGATTGCCGTTGACTGCGATCCCAGTCCCAGATCCCGACGCGCCCGGGAGCATTTTAGTGAAATTCCCCCAGCTCTGACCGACATCCGGCAGGTTGATCATCGTTTTTGCGTCCAGCGTTGTCGATTGTTCGGCGGTTTCGGTCTTCAACATCGTGGCTTCAGCTGTGACCTCCACCTGCTGCTGGGCGGTCCCGACGGAGAGCTGCGCGTTTATGGTGAGCGTCTGCACCTCCACCGTCACTCCATCACGGACGAAACTGTTGAATCCGTGGGCGACAAACGTTATTTTGTAGTTTCCGGGAAGGATCGATACCGCGTCGTAAATGCCGTCCTGATTCGTCGTGACGTCCCGTGACACACCGGTGTCCACGTTAAGAATCGTCACTGTTGCACCCGGCAAAACGGCGCCGCTCGGATCCGTAACTGTGCCGCGAATCTCACCTGAGTTGGCATTTTGGGCCATCGCGAAACCGGCCGTGCTTAATAGGGAAAACAAAACCGCGAACATCCGGAACAACGTTCGCTGATTAGTTGATGAGCAACTGGGCATGTTCAACTCCTCGCCTGCTTGACAAGACATCATATCGTATTTTTCAAACCTGCAAGACTTCTGTGACATAGACTCGAACGTGGAGAATATTACCTCTCCGCACGGAGATGTCGAAACTAACCCGGCGCACTTTTCTGTCATTCATGGGCGGCGCTCCGCATCTGTTCGGTCGCCTCTCAAGCCCCCAGGGCATGGCGACGCGAGGCGTTAAGCCCACGCCCCGTGGTAGGCCCTCCGGAATCCCGTTTTTGGCCCACTTCACGGACGTCGCAGCGGAAGCTGGGCTTCAAGCGCCGACGATCTTCGGCGGCGTCACGCGGAAGGACTATATTGTCGAGACAACTGGATGCGGCTGCGCCTTCTTCGACTACGACAATGACGGCTGGCTCGACATTCTCCTCCTTTGCGGGACCCGCTTTGGACAAACTCCCGAGGGCGCCACAAATCGGCTATATAAAAACAATCGCGACGGCACGTTCTCCGATTTAACCGCAAAAGCGGGCTTGCTGCGGACAGGCTGGGCATGCGGCGTCTGCATCGGGGACTACGATAACGACGGGTTCGAAGACCTGTTCATCACTTACTGGGGTGAAAACGTTCTTTACCACAACAACGGGAATGGCACATTCACTGACGTTACGCAGAAAGCCGGGGTGGCGCACAACCGGACTAGTTGGGGCGCAGGCTGCACCTGGATCGACTATGATCGGAACGGATTTCTCGACCTATTCGTCTCCAACTATCTCGATTTCGGGCTTCCCGGCGACCGCAAGGCAAGAGAAGGCGAGAACTGCACGTTCAAGAATGTTCATGTCAATTGCGGTCCGCGCGGTCTCCCGACGGGCTTACATTCGCTGTATCGAAACAATGGAAATGGCACCTTCACGGACGTGACGGATGCGTCCGGTATAGGACACGCTAAGCAGCGATATGGCCTGACCGCAGTGGCCGCCGATTTCGATGAGGATGGCTGGCCTGACATCTTCGTGGCTTGCGATTCCAGCCCCAGCCTTTTATTCATGAACAATCACGATGGCACTTTCCGCGAGGAGGGTGTAGACCGGGGAGCCGCGCTCAGCGATGACGGCAATGAGCAGGCAGGTATGGGGGTTGGCATTGGCGACTATAATCTCGACGGCCACCTCGATCTGTTTAAGGGCCACTTCACCGACGACACGAACACGTTGTACAGGAATGACGGCAAGGGCAATTTTGATGACGTAACCCTAGCGGCCGGTCTCGGAGTTGAAACGCGATATACGGGTTGGGGTGACGGAATCGTTGATCTTGATAACGACGGCTACCCAGACCTGTTCCTTGTCACTGGGAATGTCTATCCAGAACTCGACGGCAAAGTGGCGGGATATCCGTACAAAACTCCGCGCCTCGTGTTCCGGAACCTGGGAAATGGCAGGTTTGAAGAGATCATGGAAGGCGCTGGGCCAGGAATCGAAGCCGCGCATTCGAGCCGCGGATGCGCTTTCGGCGATTTCGATAACGACGGCGATCTGGACATCCTAGTTATAAATTTGAATGAGCCGCCTTCGTTACTGCGGAACGATCTGCGCGGTGAGAATCACTGGCTCAAACTGAAGCTGATCGGCACGGAATCGAACCGCAGCGCAATCGGCGCCCGAGTGCTCGTTCAATACGGAGGCAAGCAGCAGGTTCAGGAAGTGATCAGCCAATCGAGTTTTTGCTCCTGCAACGATCGGCGTCTGCACTTCGGTCTGGGCAATACGACAGCGGCGGATGTAGAGATCCGGTGGCCCAAAGGAACCATCCAGAACTTCGCCAAAGTAGCTGCCAATCAACTCGTAATCGTTCGCGAAGGCCAAGCGAAATATGAGCGCGCCACGTGGCCGGGCCGCTAGTCGAGTTCCTCGAAGAACACCAGCTCTGATGAGTTTGGTAGGGGCAAGTACACCTGAACGCCTTTCTGCATCAGGTCTTTTCCTGATACTTTCTGACCATCGGAACTTCCGCCTTCGAACGTAAGCTGGTATGAATGGCCGGAGGTCAGGCCGCGAAGAGCAAACCAGTGATTCTTTTCGCCAGGATCAGATCCGTGAAAGGCAAAAAGCACTCCATGGCCGCGGGCTGGATCAAAGTATTCGATGCCATCCCAAATCTTGCCGTTAGGGCGCGGCGACACATGGTAGAGATCCGCCTCACGGATCAAGGGCCGCAACTTTGATTTGTAGAGTGCAAGGGACTCACGCGTCGCTGTGCGCTGTGGAGACGTCAACGTGGTGGTGTCGAGCATCAGGGTGAACCAACCCATCATGCCGCTGCGCAACATATACAAGAAATTCTCGATGCGAGGCGACGGCCGGCGTTCGACATAACTTTCCAGCATCGCTGGTGGTAAAACAAAGCTCGCGTCGTAAAACGCGCGCCGGTTTGAGAGCGGGTCGTAAGCATCGGTTATCGAGAAGTAATCGCAATGAGCCGCGCTGCCAAAATCCACCATCCTGCCACCGTCATTGCAGACCTCTAAAAGCAACCCCGGATGCTGTTTCCGTAGCCGCGATTGAATGTCGTAATAGGCCTGTGTGGCGTGATAACTCACGTCGGTCGAGTTTGAGCTTTCAACCCATATGAAACCCATGTCTTGATATCGCCGAAGATTCCCCGGATTCGCCGGTGCATGGGGATGGTCGGCGCGATCGCATCCTTGCGCGACGAGATATCCGTCGTGTTCGAGCATGTCGAGACGGTAATCATCCACCACCCGGTTCACCGCTCTGGCGGCCCAGTCATGTGCGGCCCCCACACCGATATCGACGGTGAGGCCTTTAAACTCTTCTGGCTTCCAGCCCGCGGGTGGATCGCTGATCAGCCAGCCGCGAACCTTCGAATCGTTCACGTTCAAAGCTCCCGGCCGTGTATCAAACGCAGCTTGCGTCCAGTCCATCCAGAGCCCGAACTTCAACCCAAGCTGGTGAGCATAGTCTGCGATCGGCCTCAAGCCGTGCGGAAATTTGGTCGGGTCTGGATACCAGTCCCCAACGCCTCGGAACCAGCCTGCATCAACGTGGAACATCTCAAACCCTAGCTCGGCGGAGTCGCGGATCATGTGTCGCGCAACTGTTTCGTCGATCTGCATCCCGGCGCCCCAGCTGTTGTTCACAAGCAACGGATATGTAGGACGTTGAATCGCTTCCTGATTGTTGAGAGCATCTCGCACCCACCGCCGCAGCACGTTCCCGGCGCCGTCCGGCCCTCCTCGCGAAGTCCCGAGAAAGACTGGCGGTGTTTCGAATGATTCTCCTGGCGCCAACTTCGTGCGATATGGGCTAGGAATTGGATTGAGACCTGCGCCGACACGCAATGAATCACCCACTCTTTCGAGACTTATTCGAGTCCTGCCGCTAAATTCGACCCCAAGATACCAGCCAAATTCTGCTCCGCCTTGGCTCTCAACAAGCATCCATGGAATGATTTCCCTTTGTTGCCCAGCGCGCGGATGTGCATAGGTGCTGGACTCGCCGGCCCACTGATAGCCTTGTGTCACGTTGACACGATGAGTCCCTTCGTCTGATGGCTGTCCCGCTCCCTTCTCCACCCAAAACTGTTCGAGATTCACATCTCGCGGGATGCGCCATTCGAAGCCAATACTATCCTCGAGAGGAATCCAAATTTTGTTGCCGCTGAGATTGTCAATCTTAATGGAATGTTCAAGAGGTCCGTGGGCCGCACGAACACGCCATTCCCAAGACAGCCGAAGGTGAGGAGTGCCGGAGTCGTAAACAAAAATCACACCGGTCGAGCTCGTGCGGCTTGCAGCTGGACTGAAGCGCCAATGGAGTGGCTGTGTCTCACCGTTTATTTCCACATAACCAATAAGCGATTCGGACCGTTTATTCTGCCAGGACGTTCCGCCCTTAAGCGCGAGCGCGGCTAAGCTCGGTTGCTCACGACCCGCTTGCAACACGACTTCAGTTTCCGCGCTGCTGAGGTGAACTGGCATGGAGTCCGGCGCGGCAATGCTTAACCGGCCCAGGGAAAGCAGTAGCAGGGCCACCAGACGCATGCCGACTTCCTCGCCAATCCCTTGGAGTTTCTTGCCCAATTGATCTTGAATCACCTCTACCAGCGCCTTCCGCCGTCCGGCATGGAATCGGCTACACACACGCCGCGCAACAACGCCATCACCGAAACTTCCCCCACAAAATGGAAGTACTGCAGCGCCAGCAGCCCTACGCGGATTCAGAAACTTCCAACATTATCGACTGAGAGTGAAGGTAATGTGTTCTTGAGAGATATCAGTCGGAACCGGACTTGCCCCCATTAACTGCGTAGAGCCGCTAACTGCGTAGAGCCGCCAACAAGTATTAGGCGGCGCAACAGCATCGCTCACCTACAAACTCTAATTCTGACAAATGCCTGTTCGCGCGTCGTAAGCTATTGCCTCTCCAGAGGCACATCACGTATGTTCCGCTCCCGGCTTCGGCAGGCGGTCACATTGGATCGCTCAAATGGACGCCGCCGCGCAGGAGGTCAACGTTGGAACCGCGAGCCTTCAGCCGTTTCTTCGTACCGTGTTGAAAATAAATGGCGATCCTGGCCTTTAGTAATCAGGTATACTCCAGAGTTTCATGCCAGATCTGTTGATATTGGCCTGCTCCGCGACCAAACGTACTGAGCCGCGAGCACCCATGGCCGCGCTGGACCGCTATGATGGCATCTTTTTCCGCGTCCTACGCAAATGGATGCGCGCGCAATCGAGTGATAGCGTCCCAACTGATTTATTGATCGTTTCCGCACGGTTCGGACTGATCGATGCAAACAAACAAATACCGAACTATGACGTGCGCATGACTCGCGAACGTGCGTCGGAGCTGGCACCCCAAATCCAAGCAGCGCTGCGAATCAGGCTCAGACGAAACGTTTATCGCAATATCTTTGTTAATTTGGGCCGGGAGTATCTCGCCACGGTGGCAGGTCTCAACGGATTACAGCGCGCAACGTGGGCCGTAGGTGGGATAGGTCAAAGAGCTCGACAGATGAAGCAGTGGCTAGAGACGCTGCCGGAAGCGTAGCTCACCTCATGGATGTGAACGACGGACATCGTTTGACCGAGCAGGCGGTTCAAGACGCGCTTCGGCGTCAGCCACATCTGCTGATGCGCTTGGCAGAAAATGCGCTTACGGTGGCTGAGAGCCTCCGCGACAATTATTTCAAGAATACCGCCAAATTCGTGACTGCCTTACGGCAGGCCATCCATCTGGGGCAAACAGGTAAGAGAAACGATCCCATTCTCCAGCCTGTGAGCGTGACGGAGGCGCAATGGTGCCACTTCCAGAATGAAGTTGTAACGTTCGTGGATGGCGGGATAGGTAGCGTCGAAATTTCCAGTCAAGTTCCCATTCTTCTGAGAGTGGGGTCTTATTGCGTGCGCACGGGTGAAAAGCAGCTCAGTCGTCGCGAGCAGTTTGGATATTACCCGGTCATCTTGGGAGACCTTGAAGGTGGCAGCAAAGATCGCAAGGACTTTCCCGACATTGTCCGAATCACAGCTGAGCTGCTGGGTGGGCTCTCGGCACTCGAATGCACTTCGGACTTGCGCGTCTTGATGTTTCATGGGCCATTGGTTTACCTGGTAGGCAGTTATGCAGGGCACACGCCTTTCACAGAAAGGGACATCGACCTTTTTCTTCACCATTACGCTTCAAGCGAGGCCGTCGCACGCGGGTTAAAGGAACAATTCCTCCAGGAAGCGTATGTCGATATTTATCCGCGGATGACCGGGGCTTCCCACGAGTGGGTCAAACGACGAGTGTTCGAGCCGCTCGCCTGGATGGCTTTCCTCTACCGTCGGACCGTGGCAGTGGCGAAGAACAGAACGCCAGTGCCAATAATCGCTGGCGTCGTGGAACGTGGAGAACTCCGCGAGTTCAGTGAGCAGGTTCTTCTCGAGCGCGTATTCCGGGGACTTCGCAAGAAGGGCAACGGCGACTTTTTCAATGACCTATTTGGTAGGACCGACCTGAATTCTCCCAAGTCGCTGCTGGATAAACTCGGCTACAACGATCCCCTGTTGCTCGGAATGATTCTGAATCCAGGCGAGCTGTCGGATGCCTGACAAGTAGATAAATATCATGGCCTGCGCAAAGGAGATGTGATTTTACCAGGTGAATCCAGAGAGGAGAAGGTAGATTTTTCACCCCTAAAGCCGCCCGGCAACGCAGGGTTTCCGGAGGTTAATGGCGCATACCTCCACGTCTCAGAGACCACGAGCCCTGTTCGAATCGAAGTCTTTTCAGAGCTCGGCACGAATCAGATCTTGGAAGCAGGCCGTCGTTCCTATCTTTACTCACGCCTGCTACCCGGCTATGGTTTCCCGGTTGGCTTAGACGTTGCCGACAAATACGCGAAGGTTCCTGCATGGATGACGAATGGTTACGGAAAGCTGATCCGATGGCAACTTGGAGTCAGCCTGCAAAGGGGAGAGATCAGCGATGCAGAAATGCGTCGAATACTCGTCCAGGCAATTTATCTGACTCATCGCGATTGGCTTTTTCGACCCACGATTTAGGAAAGGGAATAGATGACGACTGCTCTGCCTACGCCTGAAGAAACACCGAATGCGAAGCTGACACGGTATGTTGGAACTCTCATTGGCGAGAGCACCAGCCGCGAGTTTCGCCTCGCCGTAGCGCGCGAAACAATCCGTGAGCAGGACATTATAGCTGTTAATGCAGAGTTGCGCCGTTCTGAACCGGGCAGCGCCAGCATAGAGAAGATCCGGATTTGGGCAAAAGTTCAGCGGATTGAGCGACTGAATCCATTATTCCCAGCCGAGGCCGGCCACGAGCTTGCGGAGACGCGAACCAGTCCGTTTGACACAGTTCTTTCACTAAGTCGCGAGATGGTAACAGCGGTGTGTCAGATCGTCGGATCTGAACCGCTGGATGGCGGTGCCGGCGGGAAGCTCGGGCATCTGCGATATCCTGCGCAGCCCGCCTCAAGTGCGTACCGTCCAGAAAGCGACGATATCGCACGCATCGTCTTAGGTGAACTCAAGAACAATCCGGACCGGGCGCTTGATATCGCGACTCTTGCGAATCGGCCCGAAGTGAACGTCGCGGTCGACGGCCACTATGTGGTTACCCGCCACTTAGCAGTCTTGGCAATGACGGGCGCCGGCAAGAGCTGGACCGTGCGCCGGATCATAGAACAGCTCGCTCAAAAGAGATATCCAATTGTCATCT
>JAFASD010000065.1 GCA_019244945.1 Acidobacteriaceae bacterium
CTTCATCCAGTGGGTCGAGTGGGTGCGTGTATGCGCTCGACACCTCCATGTCGCGCGCGTTCTATGGTGATGCAACCATTGACATGGGCTGCGGTCTCTCCGTCGCCTCCGGCGCCAACGATGCCTTACATCTCGATGGGGGCTCGCTCACGGCCGCCAACATTCTCATCAACTCTGCTGCTACTTATTCCTATCCTTCCGGGAGCGTTTCACCAACTCCTACACCGACATCCGCCAGCAGTTTGACCGATCCGCTAGCTTCGATGACGCTGCCGACGTTTTCGAGCTGCACTTATACAAACACGAGCATAACGACATCAAGGACGCTCAACCCGGGCACGTATTGCGGGGGTATGACGATCAGTAACGGCGCCAGCGTCACGCTTAACTCAGGGCTCTATATCATTACAGGTGGAATCAATTGGAATACAAGCGGTACGACTGTAAACGGCACAGCTGTGACCCTGTTCTTCACGCAAGGTGGCGGATCCGGGTACGGCAATGTAACCATCAGTGGCGGCGTTAACACGAATTTGTCAGCGCCTACTAATGTAAGTTCGTTAAGCCAAGGGATCAATGGTGTGCTGATGGCAACGGACCGAAGCTGGATCAATACCAGTCAAGAGATCAATATCAACGGTGGCAGCAACGCGGACTTGACGGGCATTATTTACGCTCCCGGCGTTGGGGTAATTATCACCGGGAATACCACGGTCACTGGCAAGTACTTCGGTCTGGTTGCGGATAACATCTCGGTCAATGGTGGGGCCAGCCTGACCATCCCGACGCCTAATTACTCAAGTCTGCCTCACGGTAGTCCGTTCCCCGGTGGAACGGTCTATTTGAGCCAGTAGCGCGCCCCTCGTTTTTTCGCTGCTTGAAAGACCTTCGCGCTACCAAACGAGGTTTGAGTCCCTCATTTGGGACCAGGAGGTCCGGTGGTTCGAATCCACTCGACAAATTCAAAAAAATAGGCTCGGAAGCTGTCGGAAGCTCGTATGGAACGGCGATACGCCTCGCTGATCCTAAGTGTTGATTTATTTCAGAGCATCTCGTCGGGCCGGGGTCTTTTTCTACATATGCAGAGCGGCTACTTTGCCTAGATGGCAGTCATTGTGCCGCGTGTAGTGCCAATGAGATCCCGGATAAGCGTCCAGTCGACAAGACTGGCATTATCATCCGCCTCAAACACCTGAATGTAGTCATCGAAAACGGAATAATAGCTGCTGATTATTTAGGAATTCGTTTCGTAATCCTTTTCGTAGCAGTCTTGTCCAAATTAGCGAATGCAGGAGGTGAGCAGAAGGGGGGCAATGCTGCGGAGAGCGGTGGATTCCACCACAATGAGATCGGTGGGCTATCAAGCCCAGGACCGTGTTTTGGAGATTGAGTTTGACTCGGGAGCAGTGTATCAGTACCTGGGAGTGCCAGCGAGGATCTACGAGCAATTGCTGCGCGCGGAATCGAAGGGACGCTACTTCAACAGCGAGATTCGGGAGAGCTATCCGTACATACAAGTGAATCGGGCCAGAGCAGCCGGATCGTAAAGCCGGCGTGGCTCGCCGAATGCTCCCCGCAGAATGTTTGCCGATTTCCCTTCGGCAAAATGAATCGAGTCACGCGCGATGAAACAAGAATCGCAAGGGTTGTAGTCGGAACTGCTAGGGACTATTCTAACCGTCCGCTCACCCCAAGACCATGACCCTGAGTGCGCCCTATCCGAAAGCGGCTTTCTGGCCAAAATACATCACCTCCGCCGCTCGGGCCCAGCGCATCGCAGCATCCAGGTCTCAGCCAAAGCCATGTGCCCGACAAGGTCATCAAGTCTAACCATTTCTCTTGACGATAGCTGTGGCGCCGCAAGTCGTAACGGAACAGCCTATGCAATACCAGGTGGCCCGCCAGCGGGTCGATCCATGGCGCCCATGCCCGTACAAGCCCGACTACATTTTCTTCGCCTCTCCAAGATCTACACACTTCTGCATTCTCGAACCCTGAAGGATCAGTGATTGCAGAGGGACGCTACGAGCCGTTTCGAAAGCAAGCCGCGGCTGCGTAAACGTAACCTCTGCTCTTGCAGATAAAGCCGAGTTCGGACGACTGCGGCTGCACCCCGGGTCTTCAAAGGCCGTTAGGCAGAGAGGCAGCGCCCAATCGATCACGAGAACCTCAACTTGCACGGCTGCTCCAAACGCAAACAAATTTCAAACAGAGAGCTTACGGCGCCGGCGCACTGAGTACCTGGAGCGCTAACGCGGATTTGTGCTTAAATTGCGCGCTTACTGCGTCTTGACGTAGCGAACCACGCCCGCGGGAATCGACGTCACCGTCTGCCCGCTGCGTGGTGCAGTCAGTATACCTTTGATATCGACAATCGCGAGCCAGAGAGGGGTCGTTCGAGCCAAGCAGCTTCGTTTCATTAATCTGCCTGCCTGAATGCCCGGGGGTCTGCCATGGGAAGAACGGCTGGCGAGAAGCAGCTCCGCGCTGCCGGCGAACACCTGTTGGCCAACCTGACCGTCACCATCTTGCTCCAGCAGGTCGGAAGCGTAGGTTGGGATTACGGCGTTATGCCGGGAAGCTTTCCGGTCGCGGAGGTATCTCCTCACACCCTTCGTCGCCCGCAGACTCGTCCTCGACGGCTGGAAATTCTCCGGCTTCGAAAAGAAACGCAAAATGGGCCGTTTGAACCTCTACCCACGTGGTTTAAACGGCCCTTTTCCCCAAATCCTCCAGGATTAGGGCATTACTATCAGTACTCTCCAGACACTCATTCCCGAGATATATTGGTTCCAGACCCGGCGCCAATCCCTCAGCTCAGCAATGAAAGTTTCCGACTACATTATTCGAGTGCTTCACGCCCAGGGAATTTCTCATGTTTTTGAGCTTTCCGGCGGTATGATCACGCACCTGCTCGATTCCGTCAACCGCCTCGGGTTAGTTGAAGCGGTTTCCGTGCGGCACGAACAAGCCGCAGCCTTTGCTGCCGATGCTTTTGGCCGTTTAACCGGCGTTCCCGGAGTCGCCATGGCCACCAGCGGGCCCGGTGCGACCAACCTGCTTACCGGCATTGGTAGCTGCTATTTCGATTCCAGCCCGGCCGTTTTCATCACCGGACAAGTCAATCTGGACGAACAAAAGGGCGATCGCGGCATTCGGCAGCTGGGTTTCCAGGAAACCGACATCGTCAGCATGGCCCAGCCGATCACCAAGGCGGCCTTCTCCGTCCGCGCACCCGAAGAGGTTCCCGGTATTCTCCGGCACGCCTTCTCGTTGGCAACGGAAGGACGCCCCGGTCCCGTTCTGGTGGACATACCCATGGGAATCCAGCGCGCCGAAATCGCCCTTTCGGGCAACCTCGAATTTTCGTCTTGCCGGCAAACACGAGATTTCAGCGCCGAAGCCGAAGATCTTCACCGTGCGCTCGCGCGCGCCGAGCGGCCTCTCATCCTTGCCGGCGGCGGAATTCGAGCGGCAGGCGCTCAGCAGCTATTTCGCGCGTTGCTCGAGCGCTGGCGGATCCCTGTTGTGAATTCGCTGATGGGTGTGGATCTGCTCCCGCATTCCCATCCCTGCCGCGTTGGCATGATTGGATCTTATGGGAATCGGTGGGCCAACCTCGCGCTCAGCCGGAGTGATCTTTTGATCGTTCTCGGAAGCCGCTTGGATA
>JAFASD010000581.1 GCA_019244945.1 Acidobacteriaceae bacterium
ATCGCCCAAGCGCTCTCCGAGGGCGTGCGCCACCCGCTCCGAAAGACGACGGGTATTGACGAACACCAAAGTCGTGCGATTTGCCAGAATCAATTCACCGAGCCGGTCGTAGATCTCATTCCACATCTCGGTGCTGGCGACCGAGCCGAGCTCATCGCGCGGGATCTCCACCGCAAGCTCCATCTCGCGGCGGTGCCCGACATCGACGATGCGCGTATCAGGCCCAAGCAGGCGCGCCACTTCGTCGATCGGCTTCACTGTTGCGGATAGACCGATACGTTGCGCCCGCCGTTCAGTTAAGGCGTCGAGACGCGCAAGAGAGAGCGCCAAGTGCGAGCCGCGCTTATCATCCGCCATAGCGTGAATCTCGTCGACGATGATGGTCGAGGTTGTCCGCAACATCTCACGCGATCTTTCCGCGGTGAGTAAGATGAACAGCGATTCCGGCGTGGTGACCAGAATGTGCGGAGGTGTTTTCAGCATGCGCGCACGTTCCGGCATGGGCGTGTCGCCGGTGCGGACGGAGGTTCGGATCGGTGTCAGCAAAACTCCATTGCTGGCGGCGAGGGCGGCGATACCCGAGAGCGGCACGTCCAGATTGCGATGGACATCGTTGCTCAGAGCTTTTAAGGGTGAGACGTAGATCACCTGCGTCTGATCTGGCAGGGTCTGGTCGCGCGCCGCACGGATTAATCGGTCCAGGCAGATCAAGAAAGCGGCCAAGGTTTTGCCCGAACCGGTGGGCGCGGAAATCAGCGTGTCATGGCCGGAGGCTATTTCTGGCCAGCCGAGCGCTTGCGGCTGAGTCGGCGCGCCGAAGCGCTCTTCGAACCACTTTTGAACGAGCGGATCGAAGATGGAGAGCGGCATGGAGGGGATCTCTGGATTGATTTTACGAAACGAAGCCTCTGGTGGGGCGAAGAAATAGCGCATTTTGCCGAATGAACTCCTTTCTGGGGACGTGAGGACCGTGTTTCTACCGAGCGAACCCAATTTGGGCTTCGACGCCGCCGTCTGCGAGACGAAGCCAGTTTCGCGATTTTGCCGAACGAACTGCATTCACCGAATGAACTTGCCGTTCTGAGGTGATTGTGCGAAACGAACCCAACTTTCCTTCTCGCGCGATCTTTGCGAAACGAACCGAGCCAAGTCGGCGCGAGTTGTCATTTTGCCGGACGAACTCCTTTTTCTAGACTCCTTGAACATCCCTGCGAAACGAAGCCAGCCCTCCCTTGCGTCGCGAACGGCTCGCCTGAGATTTCTGGCTGGGGCGTATTCGCCAGTCTACCTATGGCAACGCGCTAAAGCCTAGCATTGGACTAAAGTGGGATCGCAGGAACCTTGCCGTAAGTGCATGAAAGGACTGGCAGGGAGTGAAGCGTTGCGGGTGAGGATGGCTCGAATTAGGGGGTGGGGAGTTGGGCGCGTTTCGATGTGGAGTCGGGCGCTCGCGGCCAGACTAGTCAGGGGCTCTACCGGTGCGGCCGCCTCCGAAATGCAAATAGGCTTTCGCAAGCCAGATTTGCCCGGCTGCACCCATTCGAAAATTTCTCACCTGACGTGCGGCGCAGGTTCTTCGTCTGATCTCAGACGAGATGCTCCCTTGTCATTTCTTAATCATTCGACATCAGGTAAATCTACGCCCGGCCGCAACTTACGACCGCGTGCGAAAGACGGGTGCAGTCAGATCAATTGCATTTGTGACGTCCTCGAAGCCCGCTTCTGGACGATCGAATTTGATCTCCTGTGGAAGACGTTTATGCCAGTCATGTTTCCAATGCCCGGCGCACAGTCTATGCAAGACTTACGTAATGAAACATGTACGCCATCTTGCGTTAGAGCGAGACCGGCGGTGTCGTAGGCACGCCCTCATCTTGCCGAACGCCCTGCTTCGCAGCTTGCTTCTCGGGGCGAAGCCCTTAAACGCCTTTGCTGCGGATTGTGCTTGGCACTGCCGGATCCTTGCGCCGTCCCATCTACTTTTCTACCTTCCTACTCGTCGAATGATGGCGAGTCCGTCAGGTTTACTCTTCAATAAATGAGGCAGATTCAAATGGAACAAGAGAAGATCTGTTTTTTTTCCATGCCGTTCGGCAAGAAGGTTGATCCATATACAGGGCGAGAATTCGATTTCGACCTAATCTATCGAACTCTCCTGCTACCCGCCGTCCAAGACGCTGGTTACCAAGCGGTTCGTGGCGATCAATTTGTCGAGTCGATACCTCTCCGTCCGATTTTGGAACGAATCATTAGGAGCCAGATTTTCGTCGCGGATCTCACGACAGCCAATCCAAACGTCCTATACGAATTGGGCTTGCGCCACGGATTGAGTAACGGCGCAACAGTGCTGGTGATGGCTTCGGGGACGCAAGTTCCGTTTGATATCTCGTTCGCTCGCCCCGTTTTATACACGGTGGATTACCGCGGCAACTTGATCGAGAGTAACGAGGTCAGACGTTTTCTTTCGGAAGCCATACGTCAGGGTGTAGGCAGAACTGGGAGCGATAGTCCGGTCTATACCTTCTTCCCCGAGCTTCACGTCGAGATGCCGAGCGAATTTTTGGGAGCTGGACGGAAGGCGCCAGCTATCCCGAAGCAAACTTCAAAGGGCGGGAGTCTGCCAGGCGGATTGCCCTCACCCGAGTCGTTGAAGCTGGCGGAACAGGAGGTTGGGAGCGGGAACGATATCGACCCCACATCCGTTTTGGAAACCCTGAGGGGTTACCAAGCCACCTCGGCCTGGGAAGACCTAATCAGGTTTGCCAACGAACTTCCCGAGAAGTTCAGAGAAATGCCACAGGTGCAACAAATGACGGCGCTCGCACTAAATCGCCTTGGCAGGGGTAAGGAGAGCATTGCGCTTATAAGTTCGCTCATTGCAAGAACCGGAGGAGATGCTGAAACTTACGGAATATTAGGGCGGATTTACAAAGGGCTTTACGCCCGAGAGGGAAGGCGGGAGTATCTCGATCAAGCTATCGCAAGTTACCGCTCGGCCTTTAAGCTGGCGCCGAACGATTTTTACTCCGGAATCAACTTGGTGTCGCTGCTTTCGAAGTACGGAGGGGTTGGAGACCAAAATGAGTTGAACCAACTCATACCGATACTTAGAGATCAGATCTCCCACATAATTGCCGACCCGCGAAGTGGTTACTGGGATGTCGCGACAGCATTTGAACTAGCTGTCATTGCGCACGATTGGCCTGCAGCGCACGAAGTGCTGAGGAGAATGCTTGTGGAATCCAAAGCCGAGTGGATGCTCGAGACGACCGCGAAAAATTTGCAAGATCTTGGGAAATCCATGGCAGAAGAAGACCAGGCCCAATTGCAGAGCTTGGTCGGCGCCTTAGCGGAATGGCGATCGAATGCCTGATATCGAGTCCACTCTCAAGTTTCTGAATCAGCTTTGTAGGCGTCTAGACAGAGCGGAGGAGGACCGGCGCGACCTCTTACAGAGCCGTTTGCCCCAGGGTATGAAGGACGAGCAGGATAAGAATGCCCTACAACAAATCTCTACGCTTCAAAGAAATCAGGAAGATTTGCTACGTGAGTTAATCCGTTATCCCCCGCACTCAGTCGAGCATTTTGCAAATCTGGACCAATTTCACCAGACGTCTCCATACGAGAAATCGGTGTTTGTCATGACCAAGTTCCCCGAAAATAAATCTCAACTAGACACGGAACTTGCCCGCGTTATCCAAGCGGTTCGAGATTCAGTGGCAAAGGTCGGTTTCAAATCCCATATGGCTTGTGACAAGACATACAATCCCATGCTGTGGAGGAATGTAGAATTCTATCTTCTGGCGTGCAGCAAGGGAATAGCGATAGTCGAAAGCCAGCACACTCCCGAATTGAATCCGAACGTAACAATGGAATGGGGTTGGATGAGAGGGATGAATCGTCAGGTTCTCTTCCTTATTGAAAGGTCATTTGATAAAAGGCGAGCCGACCTGAGCGGTCTGATCGAAGCACCATTCGACTGGAACAACCCTGAAACGGAAATCGAGAACGCGGTCAAGAAGTTCCTCCTTTGAGAGGCTGACTCGTATCGCAGCGGTCCCGTATTAAGGAAATGAATTTATTGGGTTTGCTGGTGAAGTGAACTTCCGCTGAATGTTCGTCCGGGCGATCCGTTGCTTACCGAGCTGTCTCGTAGCTGAGGTAATTACCCATGCAGGGGTCCGAAGTTCCTGCCGCCTCAATCGTGGTGGCACTTTCATTTAGATCATGCTAGTTGATCATTGGTTCATGTGTCATTTACAGCAGTAAAGGGTCGCACGAATATCCATTACGCGCAGGTCCAGAAGTCGGCTTGGGAGTCATGCCGAGGCCGTTTGGAACCTTCTGTCCGTTTGCTTGACAAAAAAGGGAAGTGCTTTGATTGTAGTCGCGTCGATCCGCATGTCAGCCGTCGCTAATAGGGAAAGCGTACTTGCCATAAGCAGTATGATGCGTTTTGAGAGATGTCCATTCCTGCAAGACTCTTTTATTCTTACGCGCATGAAGACGAGGAGTTGCGAAAGAGCTTAGAGAATCATCTGGCCATTCTGAGGAGAAAAGGGGTCATTTCGGAGTGGCACGATAGGCTCATTTTCGCAGGCGCGAAGTGGAGCCAGGTCATCGACGATCACGTAAATAGAGCCGATGTTATACTTCTCCTCATTAGTCCTGACTTTTTGGCTTCGGACTACTGCCATGAGGTCGAGATGAAGCGTGCGCTGGAACGACACGCAGCCGGAGATGCCGTTGTTATACCCGTAATACTTCGCTCTGTCGATTGGAGGGGTGCTGAATTTGAACACTTACAACCCCTTCCCACGGACAACAAGCCAGTCAAGAGTTGGCACGATCTCGATGAAGCGTTCACAGACGTCGCGCGCGGGATCCGCCATGTCATCGAAGGTCGTCTTGTCAAAGAGAATGCTAGCCCAACAGCGGTGACCTGCTCCCCACAATTCGCAGGAAGTTGAATATGATTTCGTACGAAGGAAAGGGAAAGAAGGGGATGCCAAGGAGCAAGCACAGTGAGGCGGCGATCATCGCCGCGTTGCAGCAACTAGACGCCGGACGAAGGGCCGCCGAAGTGGCGCGCGAGGTAGGCGTGAGCACATATACGATCTATGCCTGGAAGGCGAAGTACGGTGGCATGGACGTGAGCGAGGCGCAGGAAGCGAAGCAGCTGCGGGACGAGAATGCACGGCTGAAGAAGCTGGTAGCGGATCTGAGCTTGGACAAAGATGCGCTGCAATCGGTGATTCGAAAAAACGGCTGGAGCTCACAGCAATGAAGGCGGCTGTAGAGCACCTGAAGCAGGACTATGCCTTCAGTGAGCGGCGCGCGTGCGCCGTGTTGCGGTTGCCGGTATCTACGTTTCGTTATCGCTCATCGCGGTGTGACGCGGCGTTGCGTGAGAAACTGGCGGAACTGGCACGCGAGAAGCCGCGATTCGGTTACCGGCGGCTGCACATTCTGCTGCAACGTAAGGGCGAACGGATCAACCATAAACGGGTCTGGCGCGTTTACCGCGAAGCGGGACTATGCGTCAAACGGCGGCGGCGCAAGCGACTGGCGCGCGTGGGCACGCCTGCTGTGGACGCGACTAAAGTCAATGAGCGCTGGTCCTTGGACTTCGTCTCCGATGGGCTGGCGAGCGGACGCGCGATCCGGGTACTGAGCGTGGTAGACACCTATACGCGCGAGTGCCTGGCCCTCGATGTTGATACCAGTTTTCCGAGTCCGCGCGTTACGCGCGTGCTTGACAGCTTGTCGGCTGTACGCGGATTGCCCGAGCGCATTCGCTGCGATAACGGTCCAGAACTGACCAGCCGGCACTTCCTCGCCTGGTGTATTGATCGGCGCATCACGCTGGAACACATTCAGCCGGGCCGGCCGATGCAGAACGGTCACGTGGAGAGCTTCAACGGAAAGTTCCGAGATGAGTGTTTGAACGTAAGCTGGTTCCGCAACTTATTCGAAGCCCGCCGGCAGATCCATCGCTGGCAGAAAGACTATAACGAATCGCGGCCACACAGTAGCTTGAGCTATCGCACGCCAGCGGAGTTCGCACTGCTCGCAACTGCGGCGATCAGTGCGGGGCAATACGTTGCTGATGTGGGGCAAGAGGCTTCAAACGCCAGCCCCTTGCCCCACACCCCCATCCCCGCTCAAAACAGGATCAAAAAGCTCAATGCCGGTTTCGTATGATCGCGTGTGCGGATTTTGGGGGCAGGTCACAGGATCTCGACTGGTATTCGCAACAGATAGTTGGTTAACAAATGGTCACTTCCGCGCATTTCCTGTCCCAACATACTCAGCACAGATTAACTGGTAGTCAGATTGCAGCGTGAGAACGTCCTTTGTCACAAAGAGAGATGACAGACCGCTTTGAAAGCGGTATTTTTGGAAACTGGGAAACGGCTTGTCACGAACTCTGTAGGGTTCATACGAAATGGAACAGTAGATGTCTCAAAGTCTTCTTAAAATAGTTGTATTGAGCGCAGCCGCTGGGTCGGTGGCGTGCTCCGGTCCTCCCGGAGCATTTCCACCACAGACGGAATTCGGTTCTTCTCTTATTACGGCTCTTTCGTTGGAGCGTCGTGAATCCGCGCATCTGAAGATGCGAGTGGAGTACCCTGAGTCTTTTCGGGGAGGAGTCATTGATGGCGTAGTAACATGCGACGAGCGAGGAAATACCCTAACCTTAGTTGTACATTCACTAGACCTGGAGGGAACACACCTTTGCATCAGCGGTCAAATTGGGGCGGTGGCAAACTCGAAAGGCACGAGGGCACGCGATGACAGGGGTACTCCAATAACTG
This sequence comes from Acidobacteriaceae bacterium, assembly GCA_019244945.1. Classification (GTDB taxonomy): domain Bacteria; phylum Acidobacteriota; class Terriglobia; order Bryobacterales; family Bryobacteraceae; genus Bog-105. The sequence goes on from JAFASD010000581.1 coordinate 6,819, forward strand.
TGGAGAACTTCGTACCATCGACGACGACGATGGTGACACAGCAGGTATGTACTGGTCAACAAGAGCAGCAGACCTGTATGCCCATGATTTTTCCCATGTCCTTTCCCGGGACTCTTTCGATGTTAATAAAGGCAGAACCCAACCATGGTATTACTTTGAACCGCAATAGCTTGTTGGTGCTTCATCTCTTAAATCAGCCCTGCAATTGAGGAGTCCTCAACCTAAATAGGCAGATGATAAGGCTCATACGCACAAGCAACTCGGAGAGAGGCGTCAATGGCTCCAGTTAATCTTAAACAATTCAAACAATGACCGTCTGACTGGAACTAAATGTTAGCTTATTTTCAGGTACCTTTCAGGCCTTGCTGAGATGACGTATGACGGCAATAAAGCCCCGAATCTTCGTTTCCTATTCGAGAAAGGACAGCGAGTTTGTCGGGAAGATTAGCGCTGATCTGAACAGATCAGGTATTGAGTGTTGGA
>JAFASD010000055.1 GCA_019244945.1 Acidobacteriaceae bacterium
GCGCGATTCACGGCACCCACCACGTAGAAAACTCCTGCGCGCTGCACCACAACCGAATCTCCTGGGTAGAGGTCTATGTTCTCCGACTGGTCTCCCGCAAGAAGCCGCCGGATATCAATCGAGACTGTGGCAGGATCTCCGGCCGAACCGTGTGCCTGGCCCTCAACTTCTGAGGTCAGGTTTAATCTGCGCATGGCGACATCCCCTCGCCTCACGATGGCAACATTCGAAGCGTCGTCGGCAATACCTCCCGCCTGCGAGATAACATTCAAGAGCGTAGTGCGGCCAAACAATTGAAAGTTCTGCGGCGCCTTGACCGCGCCGGTGACTGCAATCGCGTGCCCTCGCGATTCTTTGACCTCCACCAGCACGCGCGGCTCGTGCAGCAGTCCACTCTCGCTCAATTTCGCGCTGATAACGTTGCCCAGCGCGGCAGGCGTTTGTCCGGCCGCCATAATTGGATCATTAAGCAGCGGAAGCCGAACGGTTCCATCCGGAGCAACTCGATAAGTGCGTGAGTACTCCGGAACATCGACTACGTAAACATCCAATACATCGTCGGCACTGATTTTGTAAACATCCGCTAACTGAGGCGCTGGAAGCGGCTGCGGATTGTCCGATACGGAAGAGGCATCGGAGGCTCGAACCGGTAACTGCTGGGCCGCGGTGAACTGGCCAAAAAAGGCGCACGTGATTAGGCACACGCCTAAAGAATGGGCAAGCCTTGTGGGCATCCTGTGGGTTCCGAAATACTTACGAAATCTCATGCGGAATCGTTGTTCCCTGTTCCTTATGTCCATGCACAAATCCAGCTTTCTGTAGTTTCAGTTTCCATTAAATGGCACGCTTTCCAGGACTTTTAGGGCAGAGTTGGACCTGGTGGCCCAATTCCTATACGCGTCGGTACTGTCAAACCAGACGCTATCGTGCCCTGCCCTGCCAGGATTACAATCGAGGGCTTGTCTTTTTTCGTGGATTGCGAGCCGCGCAACGACGCCTCAGGAGAGGCCGGGCGAGGCGAACGGGGCTGAGAGATAGTCGCGTAGTGTCCTTCGGGCACCATGTGCAGATCTCCCGATTGATTTTCCACTACCTGAATCGAACCCCGCCGTGATGAGATGACTATCTTATCCGGCTGCATGCTAACCCAGTACACCGACACCGAGGGCTTCGCAGGCTCAACCGTATACCCGGACGCCTCCACAGCGAGAGTATCCTTGCCCGACGTTTGAGCGCGAATACTTCCCTCCGAGAGCTGCGCGACTAGACGTCCCAGTACCCGCTCGAATAATACCTTCGTGTTCTGAAAAAGAGAGGCGCTGACTTCCTTTGGCAAGCTGACCAGAGCGTTGCCGTCCGACCCCGTGCTGACGATGTCGCCTCCCGTGATCGTCCACTCATAAGGAATGGGCGCCGAATTTACGTATGCGCTGGTGGACTGGATGACCTCTCCAACAATACTGTGGGTCGCACCCGCCATAACCGGGGCAGCTGACAACACTGAAACCGTCATCCTTGAAAGAAAACGTGCCAACATTTCTTTGTTTCTACCGGTTGGCCCCGTCGCCATTCCTGCCAAGCGCCCCGTCTGCACTGACAATTTCGAAAACGTTCTTCAGCAAGCGATGGATCTCGCTGACCTTCTGATCCATGTCGAAGCACCGGCAACGGCTAATCCCCGCTGGCGCCTCGGACGTGATCGTGGATAACAATTCCGAGCGAGCGTAATCGGAAAGCGACCGGCCGCCAGATAAAGCGCAGGCCGTCAATAAGGAATTGTATTCCTCTTCCGTCACTCGGAATACCACGATGCGATTTCGAGGCTTGACCCTCGGCACATCAACTCGCGTACAGCCTGCCGTAGACATTAGTTATTTGTGTCTCAGTGAAACAGCATCCGGGAGATGCTCAATTGTGGACGTGTGATGATCGAACTTTGGGTTCAAACCCAACACCCGATTTCACGTGCTCTTGCTCATGATCGACCGATCTTGTGGGCGTTCCTGATTCCAACAGATCACGGTCGATTTCGAGGGCTACCGCGCGCTGCAACAGATCCACGTTGACCACCACCCGGTATGCCGCCTTTTCTCTCACCAGAACTCCTTCTACTCCAGAGAGGGGACCTTTGTGAATCCGAATACGCTGGCCTATGCGCAACATCGGCCAAGGCATAATCGGTAGACCGCTGTCCACCATCGATTTCACCCGATCGATCTCTTCGTCCGACATGGGGCAGGGTTTGCCGCCGAAACCGACCAGTGATAAAACACTAGAAACGCTAAGAACCTTCAGGCGTTCTTCGAAACTGAACCGGGCAAATACATAACGTGGGAACAATGGCAGTTCAATTGCTTTAACGCGATCAGACCACCGGCGCTTCGAATGGAAGAAAGGTACATATCCATGCACCGACTTGGCTTCAAGCTGTTCCGCTACGCTTTTCTCGTGTTGAGGTTTGACGTACAGTGCGAACCAATTCATGACGTGTATATCGGCAGGCTTCCGCCATTGTGAGTCCCAACCAGGAACCCCCCAGGCTCAAAAATCGGGCTGCGAAAACGCACCCCAATCAGGCGAATCCCCAGTATCATACGTTGCGAATACACTTTCAAGATTTCGAAAAGGTGAATGGTACTATTACCTGAATTGGAAGAATGGCCCAAAAAACATTAATTCCGGACCCGAACCCAACTCTACCCTTACTGGGTAAGCTGGCCCTCTATTCGGGTTCTTGTTGAGAGGCGAGCTTGGAGACGACCGTAAGGTCTTCTAAAGTCGTGACATCGCCGGTTACGGCATGGGTCGTGACAATCTCGCGCAGAAGCCGGCGCATGATCTTGCCGCTGCGGGTCTTTGGAAGCGCATCCGTGAACCGTATCTCCTCCGGTCGGGCAAAGGGACCGATTTCATGTGCTACCCACTGGCGAAGTTCCTGCCCGAGCGCATCGTGATTCCAATCGCCCTTCTTACAGGTCACGAAGGCGCATACGGCTTGTCCGGTGATCTCGTGCGGCTTTGCCACCACGGCAGCTTCCGCCACGGCAGGGTGATGTACCAGCGCTGATTCCACCTCCATCGTGCTAAGGCGGTGCCCACTGACATTCATCACGTCATCTACTCGTCCGAGAATCCAGTAGTAGCCATCATCATCGCGGCGCGCGGCATCGCCGGTGAAGTAAGAACCAGGCACGCGAGACCAATACTGCTCTTGGAACCGCTTCGGATCGCCCCAGATGTTGCGAACCATGCTAGGCCATGGCTTGCGGATAATCAGGTACCCTTCGCGGTTGTTTCCCAAAATTTGGCCATCCGCGTCGACGATATCGACAACAATGCCGGGCAACGGCAGAGTTGCAGAGCCGGGCTTCAGAGCCACGGCGCCCGGCGCAGCCGAAATCATGATTGCTCCCGTTTCGGTCTGCCACCACGTATCCACGATCGGGCAGCGCTCTTTTCCGATCACCCGGTAATACCATTCCCAGGCCGCTGGATTAATGGGCTCTCCGACAGATCCCAGAACCCGCAGGCTGGAAAGGTCGTGCGCGTTGGGCCACTGGTCACCTTGCCGGATTAGCGCGCGAATCGCAGTCGGAGAAGTATAGAAAATGGAAACTCGATATTTCTCGACAATTTGCCAGAAGCGATCGAAAGCAGGATAATCCGGCGCGCCTTCATACATCACCGAGGTTGCGCCCGCTGCGAGCGGACCGTAGACGATATAGCTGTGCCCGGTGACCCATCCGATGTCCGCTGTACACCAGTAGACATCGTCCTCGTGCAGATCGAAAACCCACTTCATACTCACAGAAGTTTCGAGGAGATACCCTGCGGTTGTATGCAAGATGCCTTTGGGTTTTCCGGTTGTGCCGGACGTATAGAGCACATATAAAGGATGCTCGGAATCAAGCTCTTCAGCCGGGCACGCTTCCGCATCCTCTTCAACTTGTGGGATCGCCCCGAGTTCGTCATCCTGCTCGTGCCACCAAACGTCACGGCCTTCTTTCATCGGTATCCCGGAACCGGTGCGCTTGTACACGACCACATGTCGCACATACGGGCAGTCCTCCAGCGCTTCATCCACTGCGCCTTTCAGACGCACTTCTTTTCCCCTCCGCCAACCTCCGTCCGCCGTAATCACGACCCAGGCGTCCAGATCCTGTATGCGTGCCTTCAACGCTTCCGCGGAAAAACCGCCAAACACCACGCTGTGGACGATCCCGAGCCGGGCGCAGGCAAGCATCGCAATCGGAAGCTCCGGGATCATCGGCATGTAAATGACTGCGCGATCGCCCTTCCGATATCCGAGCCCCTTCAGGACAGTCGCAAAGCGGGCGACAAGACGATGTAGCTCTTCATAAGTAATCACGCGCTGATCGCCTGGTTCCCCTTCCCAGATCAGCGCAGGTTTCGTTCTGCGATCCGTCTTCAGGTGCCGGTCAATGCAGTTGTAGCAGGCGTTTATTGTTCCTCCTGTGAACCACTTCGCGAACGGCGGGTCCCATTCGAGAGTCTTGGAGAACGGTCGAAACCAAGTCAGTTCATTCAACGCCAAATCGCCCCAGAACCGCTCGGGATCGGCCTTTGCTTGTTCGTAGAGCTCACGATAAGCGTCGAGGCCTTGCAAATTTGCGCGCTCAACGAAATCAGCGGAGGGCGGGTAGGTTTTCGGGTCACTCATGCGGTTGGGGCCAGTGTAACGCAGCCTTGCACGCTCATCGCTACTCTTCCCAAGAGATTTGCGTCAAAGCAGTATGAATGCGGGGCGCTTCCTCGTCTTAGCGGGAATTGTCCTGATTGCCTTAGGCTTGCTGGTTATCGTGGCGAACCGGTTGAATCTGCCTTTCGGCCGCTTGCCGGGCGATGTCGTGTGGCGCGGCAGACACACCACGGTCTACTTCCCTTGGGTCACTTGTCTGCTATTGAGCGCCTTAGCTACGTTGCTGTTGTGGCTCTTCGGGCGACGTCCATAAAGGCGCGAGTTCAATGAACCGTTCCGATGCGATCCAATGGCCAAAACACGAAAACTGCCTTGCCGTAAATATAGTTCCTCGGGACAAATCCCCACGCCCGGCTATCGTTCGACGAAATCCGATGATCGCCCAAAACGAAGTATTGATTTTTCGGCACGACGGTCGGCGGGTACGGCCTGTCATCACGGTAGTCGGGCGGAATGTAGTTCTCAACGAGCTTCTTCCCGTTCACGAGGACGTATCCATCTTCGACCGCGACCGTATCGCCTGGTAATCCGATGACTCGCTTGATGTACGAAGTACTGTTCGTAGTGTCTTCCGGAAACCAGAACACCACCGTGTCTCCGCGCTTGATGTCATCGAGCCCGAATTTGTAACTGAACTGGTTGATGAACAATCGCTCCTGATCGTAAAGGCTAGGCATCATGCTGGTGCCTTCCACCTTCACAGGACGGTACAAGAAGAGAATGACGAGAACCGCGATCAGCACGGAAAGCATCAAGTCGCGGAACCAGGCGACGGTGGTGATCAATGCAGAAGGCGATCGTTCGGCGGAAGGGGCATGACCAGGCGCTGGCGTCATCGCTTCAGGAGCAGACTCGCTCATAACTGACAGATTAACTTCCAGATTACTAACAAGGCCCGCGCTACATTACGGGAGGACAACTCACACGCGTGCTTCGCTTCCTAAGCTTTGGACGGCCAAAGAGAAATTTCGGTTGCGAGCCGAGGGGCGCGGTTATTTAAGCGAACCTTATTGTTTTTCTGTGAGCTCACGCTCTGCGCGGAGCCAGTCTTCCTCGGCGGATCCATGAGCATGCCCGCGCGCGACCCAATAAGAATGCGCAAGCTTAGCGATATCTTCCTGATTGGGCTTGCCTGATCGGACATCTTGCGTGGATGGGGAGCCAGCGCCCGCCCCCGCGGCCACAGTTTTTGGCACGATCGAGTCTATCGCCGGCTTTTCAGATGTGGCCGGTGACGTTCCTTTGCGGTGATGCTTGGAAGCTATCATTTCATTTGTCTCGTTTTTCTTCGGCTTGGAAGACGTTGTGGTGCGCGGATTCCCGGCTCCTGCCGCGAGTTTCTGAGTCTCGGGTGCGGTAACTGCGGTATCTTCCGCGATTTTTTGTGTTTTTTTCGAAGCTTTATTCGACTGCATGGAACTTATTCTACCCGCGGCGAACAAATTTGTCAGTATTTGTTCTTACGTAAATGAAAAATTCACGCCTCCGCGAGACTCTGCATCTACTTACGGGCATGGCCTCGCCTCTGACGCTCACAAAGTTCGATTCGCCGCTAAAACGAATAAGGAACACCAGCCGCTTCCAAGTAGCTTTCTACATAGTAGACTAACGAATAGCAATAGCCGGCCCGTTCTCGAAGGATTTGAAGGCTCTCCATCCATGACGCTCGAACTGCGTAACGTCTCGAAACGCTTCCCAGGCGTACTCGCCGTAGATGATGTCAGCTTCTCGGCTCCCGCCGGAGAAATAACCGGCTACCTTGGTCAGAACGGGTCGGGCAAATCGACCACCATGAAAATGATCGCCGGGCTGATCGAAATAGGCTCGGGTGAAATCCTTTTTGGCGGTGAGTCCATTCGCCGCGATCTCATGGCGCACAAACAGCGCACCGGCTATGTGCCGGAAGAGCCGCATCTTTATGCTCATCTGAGTGGTCTCGAATACCTGACCATGGTGGCCCAACTGCGTGCCTTGCCTGTCAAGGGCTCTGCCGAACGCATTGATGGCCTGCTCAGGCTTCTCTCACTCCATTCCGACCGCGACGCTCCCATTTCCGCCTATTCGAAAGGTATGCGCCAGAAGATCCTTCTAGCCGGCGCGCTCCTGCACGATCCCGATCTTCTCCTGCTGGATGAGCCGTTTTCCGGCTTGGACGTCCCTTCAGCGCTGGTTCTCCGCAG
>JAFASD010000184.1 GCA_019244945.1 Acidobacteriaceae bacterium
GGAGACACTGGATTCGTCACTTGCCTCGGTCAACAGCGCACTCCAACGCGCGCGTGCGGCGCTGTCCGACCGGAAGGTGGATACGTGCTCGGAACTCAGCCAGGCGCAAACGGAGATGCTGAATCGCTATGTCACGGCCTTTGAAAATTACGACGTGGACGCATTGACGGCGCTGTTGCGCGAGGATGCCACTCTATCGATGCCGCCATATCAACTCTGGTTCCAGGGCCCGGCGCCGATCAGGAACTGGATGCTCGGTCTCGGCCGCGACTGCCGCGGATCGCGCTTGGTGCCGGCGTCAGCATGCGGCTCGCCTGCCTTCGCTCAATATCGCGTGAACGCCGATGCTGGGTACACGGCCTGGGCGCTGATTGTCCTGGAACTTTCGGGTAACCGGATTGCTGCTATCAATTCCTTTTTGGATGTCGCGACGCTTTTTCCACGCTTCGGCCTGTCACTTCACTTGGCTGGGAGCTAAGGGAAAATTTCTTTGGCTAGCGGTGAGTTTTCCGTTCGACCCCAGTCTTTACCAGCGAAAGGGAAACAAATGACCACTGCACAAGCAATCGCAACTAACGCGCACCGGGCCTCAGTGTTCTCAGAGACAAGGGCGACATCCCGAAGACGTCTATGGACCGGACGCATTCTCACCGCTTTATCGAGCGCGTTTTTAATCTTGGATGCCGGTATGAAACTGCTCAAAGCAGCGCCGGTCCTAGAGGCTTCTCAGCGGATAGGTATCCCGAGTCTGCGCTGGTGGGCACGGGAATCCTCCTGTTTGCGTGTACTTTGTTGTATCTGACTCGGCGCACTTCGGTGGTCGGAACAGTTCTGCTGACCGGGTACCTTGGGGGCGCGGTGGCCATCAACGTTCGGGCGGAACAGCCTGCGTTCAACGTCGTCTTTCCCGTTATCTTCGGCGGCATCCTGTGGGTCGGATTGTACCTGCGTGAGAGCCGGCTGGCACATCTCGCGCTCTTGCATCGCAAATCCTAAGAAGCACTTCAGGACGGCCTAACAGAACCTTTCGTTTTCAGGAGACAAAGCGATGAAGATGAATACTTATGTGAATTTCCGCGGTACTTGCGCAGAAGCTTTCCACTACTACGAGAACCATTTGGGCGCAAAGATTGGCGTGATGATGACGCACGGACAGGCGCCAGACCAAAGCCGGATTAAGCCGGAGTGGAAGGACGCAGTACTGCACGCCCGTATCTCCATTGCCGGGACTGAACTGTTTGCGGCGGATGTACCGAACGCAGAGCCAATGCGGAGCGCCTATCTGACGCTGGGGATGGACAGCGATACTGAAGCGGAGCGCGTCTTTTCCGCCTTCTCTGACGGCGGTCAAGTGCTCATGCCGATGCAGGAAACTTTCTTTGCTTCCCGCTTCGGCCAGGTGCGGGATCGGTTTGGGGTCAACTGGATGATCCTCCACGAGCGCCCCATGCCGCGAGCATAGAAACGAATCAGCTGCGCTCAGGCCGCCGTCTTACGAGCAGGATCACGACACATCACGTGGCGCGCGGCATGCCGCCTCCAGGGTATTATATATTGTCAGTTACTGAGGGAAGAGGCTTGAGCAAACCCACCGATCTCGTTCAGGGCACACTCGATCTCCTTATTTTGAAAGTGATCGCTTTGGAACCGATGCACGGCTGGGCCATCGCCCAGCGCATCCGGCAGATGTCTGGAGATGTTCTACAGGTGGGCCAGGGCGCTCTTTACCCATCGCTTCACAAACTGGAGCAGAATGGCTGGATCAGTTCGGAGTGGGCAGTGAGCGAAAACAATCGCAGGGCAAAGTACTACACGCTCACCAAAGCCGGCCGCAAGGTGCTGGGACAGGAAGCGGCGCAATGGGAACGTTTATCGGCGGCCATTTCGTTAGTTGTGCGGGCTGTGTAAAGAGAGAAAACGCCAATGCGCTGGCCTGACATGCTTCGACTCCGGCTGAGAACACTGTTTTCGCGCCAGCGCCTTGAGGACGAACTCGACGAAGAACTGCGGTATCACGTCCATCGAGAGATGGACGCGGAGGTCGCCAGCGGCAAGAGCTTTAACGAAGCCCGTTTCAGCGCGCTTCGGTCCATCAGGAATATCGAGCAAAGAAAAGAGGAGTGTCGAGACATGCGAGGTCTGAACTTTATTGACAGCACTAGCAAGGATGTCCAGTATGCCGTCCGCATGCTGAGAAGGAATCTCGGATTTACCACCGTCGCCTGCCTCTCGTTAGCACTCTCGATAGGCGCCAACACCGCCGTCTTTTCTGCTGCCCGGCAACTTCTCTATGAAAGGCTCGCAGTGCCGCATGCGGCTGATCTGCGCCTGCTCACCTGGACCGGTCCCGAACAGCGCGTGGCTGTTCATCATGTCCACGGCGATTACGACCATTTGCCAGGCGGACTCGTTACTAGCCCTGCTTTCTCCTATGTCGCTTTCGAGCACTTCCGTGCGCAAAACCGTGTGTTTGATGATCTGTTGGCTTTTCGAGAAACACATGTGGACGTCACCGTCCGCCAGAACTCTCGCAGTGCTCTCACAGAGATGGTTTCAGGTAATTATTATGCCGTGCTCGGCATAACGCCGCAGCTTGGTCGTGCTCTTGGCCCAGCTGACGACAAGCCAAACAGTCAACCAGTCGTCGTAATTAGCGACGAGGCT
>JAFASD010000193.1 GCA_019244945.1 Acidobacteriaceae bacterium
TCCGCTTTCCATGTTACTTTGAGGCAGCGGAACCGACGACGTGCTCCAAGCTCATCGAAGACCGAAGATGTCTGCCGTTTTCGCCGCGATCTGTTTGCTGCTTCTTCCGGCGCTCGGAATGTCTCATGACGACAAAGACGAAGAAGTCAGCGGGAATTCGGCGGAGATCATTAGCAAGTATTTAGAGGCGGGTCGCGCCCATGACTCCTCGCGCAACGTCTCGATGGAGGTGAATATTAACGCTGCCGTGCCGAACCTGAACGAACACGGCCAACTCCGGGCGGTCCGAAAGATTTCCAGTGTTGGGAAAATCACGTATCGTGTACTTGGCTTTACTGGAGATAACTCGATTAAGAATCAGGTGATTGCCCGTTATCTGCAGGCAGAGCAGCAAGGTCAGGGCAACCAAGATCTGGCAATCACCCCTGCCAACTACAAGTTCAAATTTAAGGGCGCGAAAACCATCTACAACCGGCCCGCCTTCTTATTTCAACTGTCTCCCCGACAGAAGAAGGTAGGCCTCTTCAAAGGTGAGATGTGGCTGGATGCGGCAACTTTTCTGCCTCTTTTCGAGAAGGGACGGTTTGTCAAGAATCCTAGTATCTTCTTCAAAAGAGTAGCCTTTGAGAGGGCCTACTCCATAGAAAACGGTATCGCCGTCCCGCAATACATGAGCAGCATTATCGATACGCATCTGGTGGGCCGGGTCGCCCTGGATATTTTTTACTCGAATTTCGAAACAGGCTCAGCCGATCGACCGGAAGCCTCTGAATCCGCAGAAGTTCCGAGATGAATACCCCGACCGCTGCTTGTGAGTCGCGGCTCAGCCACCAAAAGAGCACCTTCCCGGTACCTATTGCCCGGCTGGCGTATTGAGGTTGAGTATTACCCCCAAAACCAAGTAATCTAAAGGTTAACCGTTTAAGAGAGTTCATGAAGACGCTTTTTCTTAACCCTCCTTCTTTCGAGGGGTTCGATGGTGGCGCCAGCTCGCGCTGGCCTGCTGCCAGAGAGATCGAATCCTATTGGTACCCGGTTTGGCTTTGCTACCCAGCGGGCATGATCGCCGAAAGCAAGGTGATAGATGCTCCTCCGCATAAGATCTCCATTGACCAGACAGTCGCGATGGCCTCCGAGTTCGAACTCCTGGTGCTCTTTACCTCTACGCCCGGTTTCCACGTCGACGTAAAGATCGTGGAGATGATGCGCGATGTCAATCCCAAGCTGAAAGTGGCGTTCGTAGGTCCTCATGTAACCGTCCGACCCGAAGAGAGCCTGCGCGCCTCGAAGGCCATTGATTTCATCGTTAAGCGGGAATTCGACTATCAAATCCGCGATTTCGCGATGGGCAAACCCCTCGAGGAGATCCCCGGAGTGGTCTTCCGCAAAAATGGTGGTTTCCAGAACAATCCCGAAGGCGGTGTGATTGAAGATCTCGATGCGCTCCCTTGGGTCACTAAAGTTTACAAACGTGATTTGGATTTTCGCCGATATAACGTACCTTTTCTCCTCAATCCCTACATCTCGTTCTATACGACTCGCGGCTGCCCGGCTCAGTGCACCTTCTGCCTCTGGCCTCAAACACACTCAGGCCATCGCTGGCGCTTGCGGTCCTCCGATGACATCGTAAAAGAATGCCGCTGGACTCTGGAGAACTTCACGGGTCTCAAGGAAATCTTTTTCGACGACGACACTTTCAATTATCAGAAGGCGCGCACGATCGAGCTTTGCAGCAAGCTAAAGGACCTGAAATTCACCTGGAGCTGTACGTCGCGCGTGACCACGGACTACGACACGTTGAAGGCGATGAAAGACGCGGGTTGCCGGCTGTTAATTGTCGGATATGAATCGGGCGATCAGCAGATCCTGAAGAATATTAAAAAAGGGGCAACCATCGACATGGCTCGCCGCTTCACCGCAAATTGCAAGAAGCTCGATCTCACGATACATGGTGATTTCATCGTCGGCTTGCCAGGAGAGACGCGGGACACCATCCGCAAGAGCATCAATTTCGCCAAGGAATTAGATGTTGAAACCATTCAGGTTTCCATCGGCCATCCGTTCCCAGGCACCGAGTTTTACGATCACGTCAAGAAGAACGGATTGATCACCATTGACGAGGTTATGGCCGATGAAGCCGGCCATCAGCTCCCGAATTATCAGTACCCCGGCTTGGATCGAGGCGAGCTGGTCGATTGGGTCGAGCGCTTCTATGGCGAGTTCTATTTCAGACCTAAAGTCGCTTTGCGCCTTATTCGAAAGGCAATTTTCGACCGGGCAGAGCGCAAGCGGCTCTACAAAGAAGCCCGCGAATACCTGTCGCTGCGCTCAAAACGCAAGCAGTTCGTCAAAGAGCAGAAAGAACAGAAAGAGCAGACTGCGGTCCTGAGTGCGGGAGATTGATCTGCCGCTTGCGAACACAGCTGCGTTGACTGCCCTGGAAGAAGCCCGCGAATTTCAGCCCTCTAGACGCCGCGGCTCAAAACTAAAAACGCTGGCTTTGGTCCTGGCGGTTATTTTTTTGAACGCAATCGGCAATCTTTCTTTAGCCTGGGGCATGAGACATGTTTCGGAAGCGGTTTCGTTGAATCCGTCGGCCTATCTGCGAGCGATGTTAAACCCATTCGTGGCTTTGGGTATTGCTCTTCTGATTCTCTGGCTTCTCACACGCATGGCGCTCTTGAGCTGGGCGGATTTGAGCTTTGTCCTGCCACTGACGGGCGTTGGCTATGTGTTGGCCGCATTTCTGGGGTGGCGGTTCTTGAATGAGGTCGTGGCGCCAGCGCATTGGACGGGGACCATCCTCATATTTGTCGGCACCGCAATGGTCGGCACAACTAAGCAGCAAACCCACGCGCCCGAGGTTTCCGAATGAAGTGGCTGCTGTTGTCGATTATTGTTTGCGCTACTGTCCTGAGCGACCTGCTGCAGAGTTATGAGATGAAACGTAGCGGCGAGCAGAGTGTCAATGCGCGCGGCTTAGGACGCTTACTTCGCATGATCGTGAGCCGCAGATACCTCTTTCTCGCGATTGTGTGCATGGCCGTTTCCTTTTTCGCCTTCATGGCCCTGGTACAAACCGCGCCTCTCAGCTTCGCAGTACCCGCTTCAGCAGCCACGTTTGTGCTCGAAACTGTTCTCGCAAAATTTGTTCTAAAAGAGGCGGTAGGAAAACGCCGCGCGGCTGGAGCTTTACTGGTTTTAGGCGGCGTATTGCTCCTCGCGCATTAGTGCGCCTCTTCTGGCTCATTTTCCTTCCAGCCGTTGCGTATCAGCTTCTCGCCAGCCTTGCAGCTTTGCGCCACCTCTTCCAACGCCATTCGCGTCCGCGCGCATCCACATTCTCTCCCGGTGTTTCCGTTCTGAAGCCGCTTCATGGCATGGACCCCAATACGTCGGAAGCTTTCGTTTCGCAGATTCGGCAGCGCTATTCTGCATTCGAAGTCGTTTTCGGAGCACGCGATGAAAACGATCCTGCCGCCGTAGAGGCGCGCCGCTTAGCATACGAGCACCCGGAAATCCCGATTCGAGTGATCATTGGCGGCCAACCAACCCGCAACGGGAAAGTAGGCGTCCTCATGGAGCTCGCCCGCCACGCGCGCCATCCCATCTGGGTTGTCAACGACAGCGACATCAAAGTGGATCCTGAATACCTATCCCAGATCGTCGCGCCTTTAGAAGACCAATCCGTCGGCGTGGTTACTTGCCCTTATCGGGCGAAAGCGCACAACCTGCCGGCCGCGTGGGAATCTCTCGGCATCGCCACCGATTTCATGCCCAGTACGCTGGTGGCTCAGCTCGTCGGAGTCCGTGAGTTCGGCTTCGGTTCTACCCTTGCTTTCCGCGCTGCTGATTTGGAGCGCGTCGGGGGGTTCGCCGCGCTCGCCGATTACCTCGCCGATGATTATCAGCTTGCCAAACGAATCACAAGCCTGGGCAAACGAGCCTTGCTCTCCACTTACACCGTGGAAACCTCCCTCGGTGATGCCTCATGGCCCGGCGTCTGGCGCCACCAACTCCGCTGGGCGCGAACCATTCGACTCACGAAGCGCGGCGGTTACGCCGGCCTGCCCATCACCTCTGCAGGCATGTGGGTGCTACTCGCAATCGTTTCAGGAGCCTGGATTCCCGCCGCCATTTTGGTAGCAGCCCGCATCACGTCTGCCCTACTAACCGGCTGCTTCGTACTTCGCAGCTCGATTGCCGCGAGCCTCTTTTGGCTCTCTCCGATTTGGGATCTATACTCGTTCGCCCTCTGGCTGACATCCTACGCGGGAACAGAAGTTCGCTGGCGCGATCAATTCCTGCGAATCGACAACCAGGGGCGGATTGAAGGCTGAATTCATAAAACGGAACGGCTACTCGTACCGCAGAGCTTCCACCGGATTCACTTGGGTGGCTCGACGCACGGGCAGGAAGGATGCCACGAGGCTGCCGAGCGCGATCAGAATGAGTGTAAACACGATTCCGAGCGGATCGGCCGTTGGAACTTCGTAGAGGAAACTCTCAAGCGGTTTCGATAGAATCAGCGCGAGCGGCAGTCCAAGAACCACGCCGAAACCGACCAGCAGAATCACCTCACGGACAAAGAGCAGCAGCACTTCACTGCGCTGCGCTCCCACGCTCATCCGAATACCAATTTCGCGTGTTCGGCGCGTCACCGAATAAGAGATCAGGCCGTAAATGCCAACCAGCGCGAGCACTACCCCCAATGCCCCGAAAAGCACCGAAAGAAAGGTCAGGAGGCGGTCGCCGGCAATCACGTTGTCGCGAAGGAGTTCCATGGTCGAGACATTGGCAATCTGAAACCCAGGCGCAGTGGAACTCACGATTTTTCGGATCTGTTGTTTCATCTGTGCAAGCGGCATCCGGCTGCGCACTTCCAGGCTCGCCCCCATGACAGCCATCTGGTCTAGCGGCTCATAGACAATCGGTTTTAGGGATTCTCGGAGATCCGAATACTTGCTGTTCCCCACGACGCCGATCACTTCCGGGTTCTCGCGATTCCAGCCGCCGAGGATCTGTTTCCCAACGGGATCTTGTCCCGGCCACAGCAGCGATGCCAAGCGCTGGTTAATGATGGCTACTGCGGGCGCGCCTTTCCGGTCGCGATCTGAAAAGTCGCGGCCGCGCAGCAGCGGGATGTGTAACGTTGCGAAATGCTGCTGGCTGGCGAAGACGAAATAGACGTTGTCGACGTGCCTTGTCATGTCGGTTTTCGAGCCGCCGCGAGGTTTCACATCAGACGTCATGGACTGGCCCGATAACATGCTTGGATTCGCTAAATCCGCTGACTCGACGCCCGGGATTCGTCGCGCGCGATTCAGGGCCTCATCGAGCGCGAGTGCCGGAGAGCCGGTAATCGGTTCCTTTCCGCGAAAATCGAGGCCGATCACCGCGACGTGTTCGATATCGAACCCAAGGTCGACCGTTTTCAGTTTTCGCAAACTACGCGAGAACAGGCTCGCACCGAACAGCAGCACCATTGCCAGGCTGATTTGCACGACGATCATTGCTCTTCGAACGAATCTCTTTTGAACGCCGCTTCCCCCTTTCAAGGTGGGAGTTGTATCCGTCTGGATAGCCGCCCATGCAGGAAAAAGTCCGACCACAATCGTTGTGAGCCCACACACCGCGAACGTGAATGCCAGCACGGTCAGGTCCATCGATATGCTCAAATTCTGCCCGGATTCTCCCGCGAATAGGCGAAGGAAAACTGCAATAAGTTCGCGCGCTAACAGAATCGCGATTACTCCGCCCGCAAGAGCCACCAAGAGACTCTCTAAAAGCAACTGTCTCATCAAACGCCAGCGTGAAATTCCTAACGACAGCTTCACCGAAAACTCCTGGCTGCGCTCACTGCCGCGAGCGAGCAGTAGATTTGTAAGATTCGCGCAGGCGATGAGCAGCACAAGCGCCACCGCGCCCATCAAAATCAAAACGGGCTGGCGTAATTTCGTGCGAAAGGTATTGAAGCCTTTGCTAGCTCCGACAAAATCGAACATCGCATCTGCATTGGCGCGCTCTTTCGGCAAAATGTCGTTGATGCCTGTACTTGCCGCCCTCAATCGCGCATGCGCTTCCTGGATATTGAGTCCGGGACGCAGCTTCGCAAGCGTTCGGAGCCAAACAACATGCGGATTGCTTCGCGCGTTCCACGTGAGAGGCAGCGCCATGGCCGTCGGCACCCAAACGTCATAGCGCATTTGCAGCTCAGCGCCGACAAAATCCGGGCGCGCGATTCCCACGATCTGAAATGGAAACGTATTAAGCCGGACAACGCGCCCCAAAACACTCGGGTCAGCTCCAAATCGACTTCGCCAGGCCTGATAACTCAAGACACAAACGGGGTGCCCGCCTTCTACACGATCATCTTCCTGGTCCAGCAGGCGCCCCATCACTGGTTGAGCATGAAAGAACGAGAAATAATTTCCGGTGACGAGCTCAACATCGATTTGCTGTGAATCGCCGCCCGAATCCAGCACCGCGCGGTTACCGCTAAACGCGGCAGCGTCGGAAAAAATGGACGTTTGCCGCTGCAATTCATGGAATTGCGGATAGCTGAAGCCATCGCTTGTAAATGGTTTCATGCGCGCTTCGAACTGCACGACGCGATCTGCTTCTGGAATCGGCAGCCGCTTCAACAAAATTGCATTCACCAGAGTGAAAATCGCTGTATTCACACCGATGCCGAACGCGAGCAACACAATCGCGACAATTGCGAACCCCGGGCTTTTTCGCAGGCTTCGCCCGGCGTGCCGCACGTCTTGCCAAAACTGTTCCAAGGTGACGAAGCCGCGCTGGTCGCGATAGCGCTCTTTGGTTTGTTCCACTCCACCGAACGCGCGCCGGGCACCGAATCTCGCCTCTTCCGCGCCCATTCCTTGTCTGCGGAACTCCTCTTCGATCATCGCCAGGTGCGCCGATATCTCTTTCTCGAGCGCTTGCTCTGATCTCCCGCGCCCGGCCAAGGCCCGCAGTTTCGCCCAAAATTGCGTCAGCCGCTGCATGTGCTAGACCGAACCACCCAGCAGTTTTTCCATAAGTCCCGCCAGCCGATTCCAGCGGCCTGTCTCTTGTTCAAGCGCTTTTTCGCCAGCCCGTGTGAGCGAATAGAACTTCGCCTCGCGGTTATTCTGCGTGGTCCTCCAGGCGCCCTTGATAAAGCCCTGCTGCTCGAGCCGCAATAAGGCTGGATACAGCGTGCCTTGATTCAAATTCAGCAGGTCGTCGGAAACCTGCTGCAAGCGCAGAGCCAGGCCATAGGCATGTAGCGGTCCCATGGTCGCCAACGTTCGCAAGACGATCAGGTCCAGTGTTCCTTGGGGAATCTGTGAACGGCCCCGTTCTTCTTTAGACATTCAAGTGGAGCTCTTTAGCAGGTATTGTAGGGCATTTCTCTAAGCTGTCAACGAAAAACTGCTAAGCGGAGCCATGCCGAGCGTGTACCAGTACTACCGCCGATCCCTAAATACCAGGTTGCAAACGACATAGCTACACGATATTGTTTTAAATGCGAGCAGGTTCTGCCGTTTAGCTGCCGCGTCTTGAGGAGAGAGGCATGGCTTCCACAGTTTGGAAAGGCTACATTACTTTTGGTCTCATCACGATTCCCGTGCGCCTGTTTGCGGCCGCTCGAACGGAGCGAGTCAGCTTTCATCAAATTCATCAGGTCTGCGGAACGCGCATCAAACAGCAGATCTATTGCCCGCATTGCGAGCGCGTTGTGGAACGAAGTGAGCTGGTGAAGGGCTATGAGGCTGAGAAGGACCGCTACGTGATTGTCAATGACGAGGAGATCAAGAGCATCGCGCCTGCCTCGAGCGACAATATGGAAATCTTGGAGTTCGTCAGAGCAGAAGGGATCGATCCGATCTATTTCGATGCTTCCTACTTCATGGTTCCGGAGGAAGCCGGGAAAAAGGCGTATCATCTCTTGCTCGAAACAATGCGCAAATCGGGTTACAGCGCGATTGCCCAGATCGCCATGCACCAGCGCGAATACACAGTCGTGGTCCGGCCTCACGCTGACGGATTGCTCCTGCACACGATGTTCTATCCGGAAGAAGTGCGGGAGGTTCCCGAGTTCCGACGCGACGAAAGCGTGAGCGTTAAGCCACAGGAAGTAGCGTTAGCGGAAAAACTTGTCGAAGGGCTGGCGTCGGACTTCGATCCTTCCAAGTATCACGACGATTATCAACAGCGATTACTGAAGATGGTTGAAGCGAAGCGAGAAGGCCAGCCGGTTCAAGGCGAGGCGCCAAAGAAACGCGCGCCGGTCATCGATCTGATGCAAGCCTTGCAAAAGAGCCTGGGAGAATTGCCACGTAAACCCGCGGCGAGAGCTGCTCAAGAAGAGACCAGCGCGCCACCGGCTACGAAGAAATCAGCACAGCCGAGGCGGCGGACTGCAACCGGCTGACGTGGCGCGCTCTTGACCGCCTCCGATACACCGGCGCCTTCACTCGCGCGAAGACTGGGGCTGTTCGACGCGACCATGATCGTCATGGGCGGGATCATCGGCTCCGGTATATTCGTGAATCCCTACGTCGTTGCGCGGCAGGTCCATACCTCTTTTCTGATCCTGGGAGCCTGGGTTTTGGGCGGCTTAACCGCTCTAGCTGGGGCGTTCATTTACGCCGAGCTTGCGATGCTCCGGCCAAATTTGGGCGGCCAATATGCCTACCTCCGCGAGGCTTATCACCCAGCCGTTGCATTTCTTTATGGATGGGCGCTGTTGCTGGTGATGCAAACGGGTGGAATGGCGGCCGTTGCGGTCACGTTTGCACGGTATGCGCGGGAAATTATCCACACCAATGCATCTGACGGGCTCATCGCAACGCTCGTGCTGGCTTTGCTGACTGCAATTAACTGCTTGGGTGTTCGCCTGGGGAGTGTTGTACAAAGCACGCTGATGGTTATGAAAATTGGCGCGATTGTCGTCCTGTTGATCGCCGGTTTCAGTGCTTCTTCCGCGGGGACAACGGCGGCCGCACAGGAACCGTTTACGCCTCATCTGCTCATCACTTTTGGCGCTGCGGTCACGCCCGTTTTGTTCGCTTACGGTGGCTGGCAAACCGCGAGTTTCATGACTGGCGAGATGCGGAATCCGGGAAGAGATTTGGCCCGGGCGCTGGTCCTTGGGGTTATCGGCGTGACCGCAATTTATTTGTCGGTAAACATCGTGTGTCTACGCTCACTCGGGCCGGAAGGCCTTGCCGCAACCATTACGCCTGCGTACACGGTGATGCAGCGCGCCATTGGTCCTCGCGGCGCGCTGTTCATGGCGTTCGCGATTTCCATCTCTACCCTCGGGTTTCTCAGCCAGGGAATGCTTACTGCTCCCCGCGTTTATTTTGCGATGGCGCGGGACGGTCTCTTCTTTCGATCCATCGCATGGCTACCCAAAAGCACGAGAGTCCCGGTTGCCGCCATAGCTCTGCAAGGGGTTCTGGCGACTATCATCGCGCTCTCTGGCCGATACGAGCAGATCCTCAATTACGTGGTCTCCATTGATTTCATTTTCTTCGGGCTTACGGGAGCATCACTCTTCATATTCAGGCGCCGGACAGGCGGCGCCCGCGGGCACCAGACCCCGGGGCACCCGTTTACAACTGTGTTTTTCGTCGCAGCCTGCTGGTTGGTTGTGCTGGCCACGTTTTATCACTATCCAGCGAACAGCCTGGTGGGCCTCGCGCTGCTGTTGCTCGGCATCCCGGTTTATTTGTATTGGAGCAGGAGACGGACCGCTTGAAACAAGCCAAGCGGATCATGGGATCGGCCTATATGGAATGGGCCAAAAGCCAATCCCATGTGGCGTTTAATTTGGCGAATAGCGGAGTGAAGAACTACCCGTTATCGAGTCTGCCGGTCGACTTCAACTCCTTAGCGCTGAGCGGGCCGGGCGCTTACGGATACCCGCCGTTGATCAAAGCCATTGCAGGCAAATACCGCGTGCATGAGGATTGCGTCGCAACCGCACAAGGCACGTCCATGGCGAACCTGCTCGCGATAGCAGTGACTATCGAGCCTGGCGACGAAGTTCTGATGGAGCGTCCCGCTTACCCGCTGTTGTCGGAGACGGCGCAGTACCTGGGAGCGACAGTTCAGTATTTTGATCGTCCCCAGGAAGCAAGTTTTGCGATTCGTTTGGATCTTCTGGAGCGATCCATCACACCTCGAACAC
>JAFASD010000313.1 GCA_019244945.1 Acidobacteriaceae bacterium
GCGGAGTTTCTGAAGGCGCACAAAGATTACGCATGGCAGAGCAGCTTGCTGGAGGATTTGAAGGCTAATCCGTGGATCGTGGTATCAGCGGCGGGACACGGGGACGGAGCGGTTGTGGGGCTTCGGTAGGAGATAGTCCGAACCTGCCCGCCTCTGCGCTTCGCGCTTGCCTCGCTTCTTCAATCGCCTAGAATGGCTAAAATAGCTAGATAGGCTAGATTACCTCGGAGGTGCGCGATGGAATGGCGGTTGGCGGACGCAAAGAATCGCTTTACCGAGCTGGTAAACCGCGCTCTGGCCGAAGGCCCTCAGCGCGTCGTACGGCGCCAAGATGCCGTTGTGGTTGTGGCACAGCGCGACTACGACAAGCTATCCGGAACACGGCGGGATTTCAAAGACTTCCTTCTCGGCGAGGGACCGAGTTTGGATGGCCTGGATATAGGCCGTGATCGCTCGCCCTTGCGTAAGGCGCCACTGTGAGGGTGTTGCTAGACACCTGCGTGTTATCGGAACTGCGGCGCCCTCATGCGAATGCAGAGGTGCGGCGCGCGGTTGAGGCGATCAACAGTGACAGCCTTTTCGTAAGCGTGTTGTCGGTCGGCGAAATTGTAAAGGGAATTGCGCTTTTGCGCGACAGCCAGCGTAAACGTGCCTTGCAGCGCTGGCTCCAGGAGCTGGAGCGCTTCTATGGCGACCGTCTCCTTCCCGTTGATGCCGAGACGAGCCATATTTGGGGTGAATTGAGTGCCGCCGCCCAACAAGTCGGGCGAGCGGTGCCGGCGAGTGACGGCTTGATTGCGGCGACAGCGCGCCGACACGGCCTGCACGTCATGACCCGCAATACTGACGACTTTGAGGCTACTGGGGTTATGCTGATAAACCCATGGCGCGCTTGAGGAGACGTCTGGCTTGCCTGCCCGTCCGCTCTCCGCATACTTCTCCGAACGACTAAATCCACAGTCGCATTAGGCTTGGTGGCAAGGACGCGCGTCTCCTCCTGACCCGCTTCATATCGCTGCCCTGGCGCCGAAGACACCGGCTTCGTTTCCCAGCACGCGGGGGAAGCTTTTCCTAGAGCAGGAATGCGAGAGAGTTGAGGGAAGGTCTGCTTACGCCGGCGGTTCTGCGCCGATGGCGATGACGAAGTAGTTTGCCGGAACGGTACCGGTGTTCTTCAGGCCGTGCAGTTCGCCCGAAGCCGCATAAGCCACATCTCCTGGGCCAAGCTGCTCTGATTTGCCCTCCAGGATGAACTCTACGACGCCTTCGCGAATCAGCATGAATTCGGTATGGACGTGCCGGTGCGCTGGGTGAGGCATCTGGTCCGGCATGAGTGTCGTCTCATGCAGTTCCACCGTTTCGCCGGTCGGCAACTTGCCGTGGAGAACCGGGCGTGTCGCTGCGCCGCCGGAGGAGTGTGTCACGAGCAGCCTTTCGAACGAGTACACAGCGGAGTGAGCGAGGACGGACTGCTCCTCGGCGTCGGCCAAGAACCCGATGGCGGCAGGGAGAGTGAAAGCGAATTCGCGGCGTTTCACGTGGTCACCATGTGAGTGGTCAAGTCGAGGGTCACAGGGTCGAAGGGCTTGGTGTGCTGCGCGCCGAGCTGCCAAAACTGCGTTACCAGTTGCTTGGCCGAGGCGGTTACGAACAGATAGCCCAGGGAAGAGATCGCGGCGTCGTAGGTGACTTCGTGGCTGGTATCGGCGGGCTGTCCAGTTGCCGTGGTGACCGGCTGAGCCGGCATGCCTCCGGTGCCCACGACGATATACAAGATCTGCTTGCCCGCGGTTCGGCGCGTGTAGCGTTGATAGTTGTGGGCATGAGCGGAGAGGAACAGGTCCGGGAAGACCCCAGCTTTTGTGCAGGCATCGTCGATGCTTTGGTTCATTTCCGTGCTACCGCTGTGGCCGCTTTGGCTGTATGGCGGATGATGTGTCGCAATGACCAGAGCCTTCTTCTGGTTGGCCTTCTTGATAGAGGCTAGCGTTTGAGCCAGCCAGTCAAGCTGGGAGGTATCTTTTTTCCCATCGGTGATGCCTTCGAGATAGCCGGGATTTTCGAGCAGGTTGGAATAGAGCCCGATGATTTGTACGAAAGGCGCGTCGAGAAACCAGTAGACACCCGGCTCCGTCATGGTCTCGCGGTAAATGCCGCTTCCCGAAGCCTGGGGTGGAACGGTGGCTGTGGCGGCGCAGAAGTTGGCGCGGAACGCCGTAAGGGATGGGCTATCGGCGGGTGTTTTAACCTCGCCGTCGTGATTTCCGGGGATGGCGAGGATCTTGCCCGGATAGTGTTTGTAAGGCACGTAGAAGCGCTCGCCATAGTGGCTGCCTTTGTCGTTTCCATAAATCACATCGCCGAGATGAAAGAGAAAAGCCGGATTCAATCCCCCCGCGTCAGGCTTGAAGTCGGTGGCCATTTCGTCGGAGATTTCCTGGGCCTCCTGCGCAGTGTCGACGCCGCTGTCCCCGAGCGCATGGAAGCGAATTTCGCCCAGATCGTCAATCTCTTTGACTCCGTCTGCACCGATCACTTCCGAGAGGTCCATATTGCCTCCGCGAACGGTGGGCGGGATTGGGCCGAGCTGTGCTTTGCTCCAGTCGGTCATGCGAGTTTGGCCGTTGATGGGCTGGCGTTCGGATGGCGATGCGGGAAGGAAGAACGGGTGGGCGTACCTGGATTTTGAATAGGAAGTGGAAGCGGAATTCGCTCTGGGCGGGTGAGCGGGCGGATATTTTTTAGGCGCCATGCATTTCTCCTGTTTCCGTCGCGGTGCTCGCAACGGCTTTCGGTTATCGTATCGTGATTACGGAAGAGAGTGGAGCTGCGGCAAGCGCGCCAACAGTTTATCGGCGAGATCGGCGGAGAGATCGGCTCGGACGTGGATCAGTTGCTGATCCTGGTCGACATGGATGGAATCGTAGAGCCGTAACATGTCTGGCTCGTTGTCTTTGGTAGTTAGGCGCGCCAGGCCAATGCCGCCGCGCAAGGCGTCGCGAACGCGCTGCGCACCCTGGTCGGAGATGCAAGTGATCTCCATCTGCAGGTGCGCGCCTGTATCGAGGCCGATTCCGACGCTCGCACCAGTTACGAAAGCCACAATGTTCGAAAGAGCCGAGCCGATATCGGAGCGCATCGGAACGTCTGCAAAGGGCAGTCCTTGACGGCTCACAGCCCAAACCTGGTCATACTTCGGCAAAGCCTCGAGCCGCTGCTGCAGTTCATCCGGCACTCCACCAGAGCCGTCCTCGTGAATGTCAATGGTGTGGCGCAAAGCTTCCGCTGGCCCTGCTACCGCAACATTTTTCTTGGCGAAGAACAACGATTCATTAGGAGTGCCGAAGAGCGTGTATTTCCTGTATGCAGCGCGTTGAGCACCAAACGAGCTCAATCTTTGCTCGAGCTCGGCTTGCGTGATCCCGCCGCGCGCCAGAAAGACGGGCTGCTTGCCGTTCCAAGCGACCAGCAGATCCGATAAATCGCGCCTGGGATCGAAGCCGACGCGTTCAGCAAACGCATCCAGCAGTGGAATTTGCAATTGCTTTTGGTGGCGCTTATAGAGCGGAGATGTTTTTAGTTGGTCCGCGCGCAGACCAGCCAAGACCTTTGTATCCGGAGGAATGAATGCGCGAAACGCCGAATCAACGGCTATGCCGGTAGCAGCGTGCTTCGCGCAACTGAATAGGGACACGAAAGCGGCCAGGACCATGAAAGCAGAGGGACGCATCAGAAATCTCTTCTTTGAAACAGATACATTGCGCCTGAAAGCACCACCATGCCGAAGAGCGCTGACGTCCAGAGCGGCGTGACCCAGTCGGTCTGGTGCTCGTGGAGGATGATCTGCCGAAGCGCCGCGCCAAGATCGTAAACTTTAGGCACGATCCAATAACAGGCCATCCAAAGCTGACGCGACCATTCAGAATCGAGCAGCTTCATCATGAACTGACGCTGGGCCAGGATCGCGCTTATCAGCATCAGGGCGACCGAGATCATCACGGACAAAGCTGCGCTTTCAAAGACAACTCCAATTAGCACCACTACGCAAAGCAGCACGGCAAAGATGAAAATGCTGAGGGGAATCGCGAGCAAGAAGCGCAATTCCCAGATATGAGTTTTCACCCCGATGATGATCCAGATGCTACAGATCAGGTAGATGTGATTCGCCGCGATTACCAAAACGTTACCGGCGTATCTGCCGGCGAGCAACATGGTCCGGGTGAGTGGCTTTGAGAGCAACAACGAGATGCGTCCGGCCTCCAAAACGCTTGGAATCAGGCCGGAGGATGCAAAGACCGCGAGAAACGTTCCCCAGGTGTACAGAACAATCGACACCACCGCATACGAGATATTCACGAATTTGCGAATATCCACCTGATGCGTGGTGGGTGCAATGCCCATGATCGAAATGGCGCCTTGCACGATATCAATGCGAAGAACGAACAGGAAGATGGCGATCAGCAACGTGGAGAGGCCGAAAAGACCCCAGAATAACCAGCGCGCACGAGCCTCCTGAAAGGTGTCCCGGATGAGCGCCGCGAGAACGCTTGCGCGCGATCGACGGAGCGCTTCGTTCATGCCGCTTTCTCCGATTTTGTCGTGCGAATGAAGACGTCTTCCAAACTACTGCTCGAGGCACTAAAGCTCTCGACGAAACCCTGAGCGGCTCGAATTTTGTCAATCACGGTGTTCGCTTGTTCAAGTGTTACGGCTTGCACCTCGATGGCATCGGCCGATGGCAATATGGATACGCCCAGCCTGCGGATTTCTGCCAGGGCCGCCTCCGGCACGCCTGATGCGCGGACGCGATACCCGCGCCCGGCGATCAGGGAACTGATCTTTCCTTCGAGCGCCAGCTCTCCGGACTTCAATATGGCCACGTATTCACAGAACGATTCCACTTCGCTCAGCAGATGCGAATTGATGAAGATGGTGACCCCGGTCCCGGTGAGTCCGTTCAAGATGTCTCGAATTTCGCGGCGGCCGACTGGATCCACACCATCGGTCGGCTCATCCAGAACGAGCAGTCTGGGCTTGTGGAGCAACGCTTGCGCTAAGCCAAGTCTCTGAAGCATTCCCTTGGAATATTTCTTGATGCGTACGTCGCCCCAATCCTTTAAGCCGACAAGCTCTAGAAGCCCGGGAATGCGCTTGTTTCGCTCAAGCGCATCGAGCCCGGAAAGAGCGCCGTAAAAATCCAACATTCCACGACCGGTGAAATACGTGGGGAAACGATGATTTTCCGGGAGGTATCCGACGGGTCTTCGCGCTTCGGGGTCGCGAGCATCTTTGCCGAACAACTTTGCTGAGCCGGAGGTGGGATTCACCGCGGAAAGAAGCATCTTCACAAAGGTGGTCTTGCCGGCCCCGTTCGGACCTAAGAGCCCAAACTTCACGCCTTCGGGCACGTGCAGAGTGAGATTAGAAACGGCTTTGATCTCGCGCCCACGAAAGCGTGTTCGGTAGATCTTTTCGAGGCCATCCGCCTGAATGGCGTACTCCGTCCTCATGTACCTTAAGGATACGAGTGAAGGAGGACGTTAGTTCCCGTTGAAACGTGTCTGCCGGCGCTTCCTGTTCGCGGCTCTGAAGAGCGGTCCACTGTGGGGCTTGTTGTTGGCTGGCCTTCCAGGTGGATGCCAGTCTCTTCCGCCGCTTAAGACTAGCGTGACCGTGAATGAAACGCTCTCAACGGAAACGCCAGCTTCGATTACCACGCTGGACGAACAGCAGCTCGAGCAGATTCCCGGAATTGAACTGGATGACCGGCTTCGGCAAATACCCGGTTTCAGCCTGTTCCGCCGCTCATCCAGCGTGGTTGCAAATCCTACTACGCAGGGAGTGTCTCTGCGCGCCACGGGCTCATCCGGAGCGAGCCGAACGCTGGTGCTTTGGGATGGAGTTCCGATCAATGATCCGTTTGGGGGATGGGTGTATTGGGATCGCCTGGATCCGAACTACATCGAGCGGGTGGAAGTGGATCGCGGCGCGTCGACCAGTGTGTTTGGAGATCGGGCGATGGGCGGGACCATTTCTCTATTCGATCCGCCGGAGCAGGCTAATCATCTTTACGCTGACTACGTGGGCGGGAATGAAGACACTCAGGATGTTGCGGCGGCCTATTCGAATCTCTGGGGACCGTGGGGCTTGTCGGTTCATTCGCGCGCGTTCACGACAGATGGTTACTACATCACTCCCGAGCCCATCCGAGGCAAAGTGGATGACAAAGCAAACGCGCGATTT
>JAFASD010000337.1 GCA_019244945.1 Acidobacteriaceae bacterium
TCGCAGCCGCAATCGTGATCCTTCGCCATTCGCCGGTTGTGAACTCGAACGGCTCGTCCGTCGACTCGAACCTGTAAATCCAATCTTCCGCGGCTATCCTGGCCTGCTCTGGGCCATATAGTTCGGTCACGGCGCTCATGAAGGCACTCAGTTCGCGCTCCGCCAGCCTACGCAAGGACAGTGCGCATTGTCCTTGTACACAGCGACTCTGTTCCATGAATCACCCGAATGTGAAGGAAAAGACTTCGACGCTCGATCCGAAAAACTGAATCTCAAATCTTCGATCGAGAATAGGTCTTTGTTGGCGGATCAGCTGATACATCCGCGGTTGAGAAACCGTGCCCCGGCCTTTCTCGTCTGAGTCAACTCCGCTCGCACTGCCTGGCGGCTGCCCGTCGATGACAATGCGAAATGTGACAGGTGACCCTTGCGAGGCGGCTCCCATGACGAGATGAAGATCTCTTGCATGAAAGTGGAAGGCGATACGCGCATCCGCAGCGGCCGACACAGTTGCATGCTCTCCCGCTGTCCAGTTGCCCGCGAGAGCCCAATGATTAAGCCTTAACTCTGTCGGAAACACATAGCTGTGACACTTGTGCCGTCTCATTCCGCCCGGAGAAGCGAAATTTTCGGTTTGTTCATAACCGACGTAGGTTTCCTTTGATTTAAGGTCAGCCCAATCGGCTGCAGCTTCCGCGCCGCTAGCGTCGAGCGAAACAGCCTCACGCTCAAACCCGCTCGCTCCGTTCTTCGCCAGCAGGTTTTGAATCACCAGCTCCGAATCCCGGTACTCGCCCTCACCGAACTTGTGTGCGCGAATCCGTCCTCGCGCATCGACAAAATAGAGTACAGGCCAGTATTCGTTGTTAAATGCTCGCCATATCGCATAGCCGCTGTCGATCGCAATCGGATAATCGATATTCATTGCCGTCACAGCTTGGCGTACGTTCTCGACTTTCTTCTCAAATGCGAACTCGGGGGTGTGCACCCCAATCACCACCAATCCCTGATCTCGGTATTTCTTTGACCAAGCCCGAACGTATGGGAGTGTGCGTCGCCAATTGATACAGGTGTACGTCCAGAAATCGACCAGGACGACTTTCCCGTTCAAGCGCGCCCGTGTCAACGGTTCTGAATTGAGCCAGCCCGTGGCGCCGCCGAAAGAAGGCAGATCAACTTCGACAGCTAATTGTGAAGCACTCGAGGCGACAGCGCGGGCCTGTACGGCCGCAACTGTTTTCGCGCTCACCGCAAGAAACCAGCGTCGATTATGGAGTGCTTCTCGATACATTTCCATCTATCCTTCGAAATCTCGCTGTAAGGACTCCAGATGCGTGTGTGGACGTCGCCTTCATGGTCCGCGTGTCCTATCGGGAGAACGTCTGAATGATCGCCTCGGCGATCTCGTGAGCATACTCGTCGAGCACGAAGTGACCACCGTCGAAATAGCGAAGGTCGGCCGCCGGCACAATCTGTTTCACGAATTCCGCGCCGGGCGGCAGGATGAGAGGGTCATTTCGCCCCCACACAATGAGTGTCTTCGGCTGCTGGCCGGTCATATAGGCAGCCCATTCCGGGTAGCGCGGAATGTTCGTCGTTATGTTCATAAACAATCTCGACATAAACACCCGCTTCGCCGCATTGGAAAACGCATAGGCGTCGATCGCCCAATTGTCCGGGTTCAGGGCTTCGGGATGACGCGCACCCGTCTTGTGGACAAAGATGTCGCGCTCCACGGTGGCAAATTGCTGGGTCTCGGCCAGCTTCTCTGGAGTTTCAGGGCCGCCCAGCCGCTTGTAGACCTCCAGACGCTGGGGGTTCCAACCGTCCACTGTCATCGTGAAGTTCTGAAAGATCAAACCGGCGATCCGGTCGGGATAAGCCGTCGCGATTCGCATTCCGATGGGGCCGCCGATGTCGTGCAAGTACAAGATGACTTGCCCGGGCGCGTGCTCCGCGATGAACGCGTCGACGACCGCGGCCACATCGTCGAAGGTCGGTCGCAGGACGGTGGGGTCCGGCACATCACTGTGGCCCATACCGGGATAGTCGGGCGCGATGAGATGAAACTGGTCTGCCAGAAGCAGAATTAGGTCGTGGAACTGATAAGAAGACGAAGGGAAACCGTGCAGCAGGACGATGGTGCGCTTCGACGGGTCTCCGGCATCACGGTAGAAGATCTTAAGACCCGCAACTTCGGCGGTCTTGACTTTCATCTTTGTTGTTGACATTTCCATCTCAGCTTGGCCTTCTTTCCCATCTCGTCGATCCCAAGACGCAATTACCGGTCGTTG
Source organism: Acidobacteriaceae bacterium (assembly GCA_019244945.1). Classification (GTDB taxonomy): domain Bacteria; phylum Acidobacteriota; class Terriglobia; order Bryobacterales; family Bryobacteraceae; genus Bog-105. Next base: position 2,295 of record JAFASD010000337.1, read on the forward strand.
TTCCTAGTGCTGCGTTGCAGTGGTAGCAGGCACCGTCAACTCCACAACCTTCGAGGCGCCTGGAATCGGTTTGTGCGCCGCATCCGCCAGCTCGAGCCGCACCTTGTGTGGACCAGGTGACAGCCCTACAAGGGCGATGGTCTCGCCGCTGGTGTCCACCGTAGCCCAGGACTGATCATCTACGTAATAATGCAGGTGTCCAACGCGTGGCGATACGGCGAGGGCGGCTTTGCCGAACACCGGCAGGATGCGCAGATTTTCGGTTCTGTATTGGATGAATACCCGTCCGAGCGCCAACTGTTCGGGTATCGGTGGATCAACGATCAGTCTTGCTGGCGCTTCATCTTGGATTGCAACCAGCGGCGTCGCTCCTTTGACATCCCTCGCCGTTTGCGCATAGCCGGAGGGTGCGCACAACATAATCGCAACGCTCGCGATGGCGGCTATTGTGGCAATGGCTAACGACCCATTCCGTTTTGCGGAATTATGAAACCGTGCCAGGAAATGCGTACAGTAACGTGCCGACTCAGCATGATAGCAGCGTGCGATGCTGGTGCGAACACTGGGCTGCCGCAGATAGGCATTTAGCAGATTGTTCGATTGACTCATCGTAGTTCCTTTCTTTGGTGAATGAAATTTGCAGGTAGATATCCAGCTAATTACTCATCTCTAATAAGCTGAAAACAGAAACTTCGATTGCGGCCCATGCCGCAATTGATTTTAAGAGCAGCTATTATCCGACTCGGAGTCGAAGTCCGAATCGCTTTCCTTTGTTCTGATTTTGGGCTTTTCTCACCGAGAAGTCGTCCCGAGATCGATACGGATCATATCCCCTGTTGGTTAGGTGATCGGTCCTTCTTTAGAGGGATGGTTACTTCCTCCGATCAATATCAAAGCGCTTCCTCCCGAACAGGTGGGCATCGAGTGACCATGCACCCGGGCCGAGCATCGCAATACTGAGAGATAAAAGTGCCAAGATCGCACGTATCTCTGCATCGCCTGTTCGCAAATCGTGGAGAGAAACAGTCATGCAAACCTCTCCGATGGCGGTGAGTGTTCCCACAACTGGAGTCCACAAACCGGCGATCAGCAACATCCCGGCAATTGCGGCCGCAAAAGCTGATACGGGGCCGATTGAGTTGGGAGGCGTTCCCAAGAATTCGGCGATCGCGAACCACATCAAAGTTATTCCGAGACAAAGGCGCAGGAGGAGCAGGCCAACGCCGGGCCAGTGGTTAGGGAAGGTGGAGAAGAGGCGTTGCAGAGTTCATCCCTGTTCGATCCTATTGGGTCGCGCGGATCTACGACACTCAGAAAAGATATCTTCTGCGTCCTTCTTTTGAGGGATGGGGCCACACTATAGGTCAATGATTCCGCGTTTTACGCCGATTGCGACGGCGTGGGTCCGGTCGTTCGCTCCGAGTTTGGCCATGATATTTCTCACGTGACTCTTCACGGTTTCTTCAGTCAGCGACAGCCTTGCGGCGATCTCTTTGTTTGCATTACCGCCCGCAACTAAGCGCAGCACATCGGTTTCTCTGGGGGTCAGAGCATCGTCGGCCGCGTGCTCGGCAACTTCAGCAGCGACCTCCGACGATAGGCGCCTTTTGCCCGCATGGACCGCTCGTATTGTCTCCAGTAGCTCCTTGCGCACTAAGCCCTTCAGAAGGTAAGCCCGCGCCCCGGCCTTTAGAGCTCGAGAAACCTGAACATCGCCGGCGTGGGTTGTCAAAACGACGATGCGTGCGTCAGGAAACTCGCAGCGAATCGCGCTTATCGCGTCAATGCCGTTTACCTCCGGCATTTGCAAATCCATCAACGTGATCTCAGGACGATGCGCGCGAAACAGCTCGAGTGCCTCGCGCCCGTTGGAAGCTTCCGCGACAACTTCCATATCGGTCTGATTTCCGATCAACGCGGCAATGCCTTCACGGAGCAGAGGGTGATCATCTACACACAACACTCGAATCACACAATATCCCTTTTCTTCCGGAAGATCCCGAAAAACAGGCGGCCAACCGGCGTACGATAGGCAGTTGCGTTTGCGACGCTTAATTCAATCTCGGCGCCAGCTCCTGGCCGGCTCCAAATGTCCAACTTGCCACCGATCTGCCGGGCTCGCTCACGCATTCCGCATAAACCGTAATGACCGCGGCGCCCTTCTTCCAGGAACTCTGGCGGAATGCCCTTTCCGTCATCCCGGATGCGTAACCTGAGCGCCCGATCTGTATAGGCGATCTCTGTTTCAACGCGATGAGCGTCGGCGTGGCTGAAGGCATTGCGCAGAGCCTCGCGCGCGATCCGATAGATCTCGTCGCGAACGATCGGGTGCAGATCTCTAGCTACACCCTCCACCACTAAGCGGAAGGACACCGAATCCGTTGTCGCCAGTTCCTCCCCCAGAGACTTCACTGCCTCCGCTAGGTCATTCGTCGTTATAGAGGACGATCGTAAATCGTATACAGCGGTACGTCCCTCCGCAATGGCCTGATCGCCACGTTCTAGTGCCCGTTCGAGTTGGTCCTTTGCTTTCCCTTGTGGCAGCAAATCTCCCACAGCCTGCAGACGAAACATCAGCCCCTGAAAACCCTGGAGCAGCGTATCGTGCAGCTCGCGTGCGATGCGGGTTCGCTCGTTGACGCGCTCCTCCAGACGTAAGTTAAACACACGAGCAAGCTGCCGAAGGCGGTAACGGTGAAGTTCCCACAGCAATGCCAAAAGAGCAAGAGCACACGACGTTCGGAACCAAACGGTTTGATAGAACGGGGCGGCAATGACGAAATCGAGCGCGGCTCCTTGATCGTTCCAGAGACCGTCATTGTTGCACGCAATCACGCGGAACCGGTACGCACCATGGCCGAGATCGGTGTAAAACGCTTGACGCCGGGTTCCCGGCTCCTCCCAGGCTTCGTCGCGGCCTTCCAAGCGGTAGCGAAAGCGGACTTTCTGCGGGGCGGTGAAGCTGAGTCCGGCGTAGTCGATCTCGAGATCGCGAGTGCGCGCAGGTAGGCGAACGGGGCCTATGGCCGCATAGCTCTTGCGGTCGGCGATGACCTGTTCCACATGCACCGGTGGCGGGACTGAGTTGCGGCGCAGGTGAGCGGGATCGATCATCTCCAATAACTGACCGTTCACGAACCACAGCCGTCCGTCAGGGGATCTTACGGCTCCATCAAATGACGGCCGGCCCGCGCGTACTCCATCGAACGCGTCGAAAGTCCTCATGGGCACCGTGGCGTTCGGGTGCGTCAACCATCGCTGCGCATCTGTGCTCGAGATTTCCACCAATCCGCAATCCATGAAGAGCCACAGATTGCCGTCGGTGTCAAAGGTCAACGCATACACGGCGTCTGAAGGAAGACCGTTCCTTCGAGCGAGAGTCACCGGCCTCCCTTTACGCCATCCGATCAGGCCGTAACTTGTGGCCGCAAGAACTAAGCCGTCGGAATTGGCCACGAGCTGGTTGACCAGCGCTGCAGAATCATGAGTAAACCGATAGGTCTCCTGCTTGCCCTCGTGGTAATGAGCGAGGTCCCCGCCCAACAGCCCCAGCCAGATTCCACCCATCGGATCGGCTGCAATTTTGCGTGGTTTAGGCGGGGCCGGAGACTCTTCCCGCGCCATGAGTCCCTGAACGCGCATCAGGACTCGGGGTGGTCCGGCCACAGCGATCCAGACGTTGTGGTTTAGATCTTCAGCAATCCCCATCACCATGCTCGTGGGACTGCCATCCGGCCGGTGGATTCCGCGAAATACACCGTTATCGTAAACCCACAAGCCCTGGTCGAGCCCGACCCACAAGCGGCCCACGTGGTCTTCGAGCAAGGAAGTCACCTGACGCCCCGGCAGTCCGTTCTCCGTGCGAATGCAAGACACCGTTCCGCCGCGCAGATGACTTAGGCCCTCAGCGCCACCGACCCAAATACTCCCATCGCGAGAAGCCGCAATGGAGGCCGCTTCGTTTGAGCAAAGCCCTTCCTTCGAAGACAGACCGATTATCGGTGTATCGGCGAAGCGGTCAGCGCCCCCAGTTGTCACAACCCACAAATTGCCTTCCCGATCCTCAGTAAATCCGGCTACCCAGTCTCCCGACAGACCACTGGTACTGTCAAAATGATCTACTTGATTGCGGTAGATGCGATAGATGCCGCGATCAAAGGTACCAATCCACAGAGCGCCTTGCCTGTCCGCGTAAAGCGCCTGAACAGAAAGCCTGCTGCTATCAAAGGCTTCCTTCTTAAATGAACTCCAGCGCCCCTCGATGATCCTCTCCAAACCAAAACCTGGACCGGGTCTTGCGATTCCAACCCACAGGGTTCCGTCCCGAGACAAGGCTAATTTGTGGATCCCATTTGCCCTCGAAGCCTGTGCGCCGAGTTGGTAGATGCTATGTGAACTGTGGTTCCAGCGAGCGACCTTCTCGATGCCGGCGATCCAAAAGTCGCCGTTCCGGTCTTCGAGCATGTCGGCTGCGCCACCTAAGGAAGGCAGGCCGTCCGCAGCACCGTAGCATCGGATTGTGGCTTCCAGCACTTCGCAAAGAGGCCCTGTTCCGCCTCCCGCAAAGTTCTCTCCAAACCAGATCCTTCCCTTGCTGTCTTCCAGGATGGAAACGATGCCTCCCGGGCGGCTCGGATAATTAGTCAGCGTATGGTCCTTCCAGCGGCTCAAACCGCCATAGGTGGCGATCCACAGGCTGCCATCGCGGGCCGCCAGGAGACTATTCACCTGCGTGGAGGGCAATTGCTCTCCATGCTCAGCTCTCCAGGGAAGAAAGCGAACTCCGTCAAATTTCAGCAGGCCGGAGTTGGTTCCAATCCATACATAACCGTCCTGAGTCTGTGCGATGGCGAAGGGACCCGTATTGAAAAAGCCATCCTGCACGCGCCAGGACATATGTGCGTATTGGGAGATGTATCTGTTGGGATCGACCGCCCACCCTGAGACGGCCCCGAAAAAGACGAAAGCAAGAACGAGGCAACAGTGCTGAGACATGATCCTCATCGACTTGTAAGACAGGCTCTAACGTATTATCCGTTGATTCGCATGCACTGAAAAGGCCACAAATACCTTACGGATTTGGATCGCTGAAAAACGGTGCACGAGCGACGCTCGGCCTCGCTCCCGTTCGCGCCGGCGGCCGAAACGTCATCGAACTTTAGCGCGAGTTTCATCCCCCCCAAAAGCGTGACGCGAAGAATACCTTTTAGGGGTATCGAAGGCTACCGCGAACTCAATACAATCAGACCGGGATGCTCTCTGCAACGTCTCTACTCAGCTTTCCCTAGTGGCTGCCGGCGTTGGCCTGCTCAATCAGTGTTCAAGGCCGACTGGAATGGTGAACGCGAGACACCTGTTCAGGGCTTGTTGCGAGAACTAGAGACCTGAAGTGGGCGACGCGTGAAGAGCGACGACCTCTTCGGAGAAAGGAGGTTGTTGAGCTTCATGGCGAGCTTCGATTATGACGTGGTGATCATCGGATCGGGCTTCGGCGGAAGCGTTGCGGCGCTCCGTGCGGCGGAGAAGGGCTATCGAGTTGGCATCTTGGAGGCCGGCAAGCGTTGGAAAGACAAAGAGATTCCGAGGACCCAGTGGAATCTGCCGCGCTTTTTATGGTTTCCGGCAGCGGAGTTGTATGGGATTCAGAGGATCGAGTATCTCGACGATGTGCTCATCCTGTCCGGCGCAGGCGTGGGCGGCGGCTCGCACGTCTACGCGAACACGCTGTATGTCCCTCCGAAGAACTTTTTCAACGCGCCAGGATGGGCAGGCATCACCGACTGGGCCGACGAACTGGCGCCATGCATCGATCAGGCTACCCGGATGCTCGGCGTCGTTCGCTATCCGTACATGCCAACTGATGTGGATCGGGCCTTGCAGCAGGTCGCGATCGAGATGGGGCAAGGGCACACGTTCAATAAGGCTCCCGTGGGCGTCTACTTCGGTACCCCCGGCGTCGAGGCCGACGATCCTTATTTCGGCGGTGTCGGACCGCGGCGCAATGGCTGCATCTCGTGCGGCAACTGCTGCATAGGCTGCGGCCACAACGCAAAGAACAAACTGACGACGAACTACCTGTACCTGGCCGAGAAGCTAGGCGCCGCGATCCACGAGTTGCACGAAGTGTACGATCTTGTCCCGCTTGACGGAGGTGGGTTCGAGGTACATGCACGTCACCCCGGCTGGACAGAGCGAGCGGCGCATCTTCAGCGCCACATATATACCGCGGAGCAGGTGATCGTCGCGGCTCACGCGTATGGCTCATCCAAGCTCCTTCTTCACATGCAGCACGAGGGCCGACTACCGGGCCTGTCCAGCCAACTCGGACAGCGAGCACGCACGAACTCCGAACAGCTTCTCTATGTCACGAGAACTCATGGTGAATGGCACCGCCATCCGGAGAAGGTCCACATCACCCCTGGGTCAGTCGCCATCACCTCCGGCGTATGGCCGGATGCGGTGACGAGTGTCGAGCCCACCTATTGGGGAGTCGGCAGCAATGTGTTCGCATTACTCGGGACTTATCACCAACACGGCGAACAGAAACACCCGACTGCGTCTTGGCTCAAGGCACTGGTCGAACACCCCCACGCGGTGCTCGGCTTCGACGACCCGCGCCACTGGTCTGAGCGGTCCTTCGTCGCGCTTTGCATGCAGACGTCCGACACCTCGATCGAGCTGTATTGGCGCGACGGCCTGCTGCGAAGCCGGCAAGGCCCCGGCGCACCTCCCTCGGTTCATATCCCGGTCGTCGAGGAGTTCATTTGATCGCGTCGCAAGGAAGCTGGATAGCAGCGAAGGGGCACTGCTAACTGAGGTCATTGACCGCAACGCCTCCGCCCACTTTGTCGGTGGGATCCCAATCGGCGATAGCAGCCAAACGGGCGCCGTCGATCCTTATCAGCGGGCGTTCGGACAGCCCGGCCTTCACGTCATAGACGGGAGCGTGATGCCGGCCAACCCGGGAGTGAACCCGTCATTCATGATCACAGCACTCGCTGAGCGCGCGATG
>JAFASD010000110.1 GCA_019244945.1 Acidobacteriaceae bacterium
GGGCACAATGTCGTAATGCAGGTGAGAATAAACTGGCGCCGAAACTACCCGAACACCGGCTTTCGTATCCGCCAAAAAATGGAGAAGACGCCGCTGATCATAGCTCTCTGGAAAACCCTTCCGGTTCATCAGGCCGCGCTCTTCCAACACCCGGTTCGGGTGCAAAAAACCATCAGTCGTCACCAAGTCGATGCGGGGATGATCGGGCCATCGAGCTAAGGACGCCCGAAGCACGCGAGAAAACGTGCTCTTACCGACTGCCACGCTGCCCGCTATCCCAATAATGTAAGGAACCCTCTTCGCTGATGGCGATCCCATGAATTCCCGCCGCGCCTCATACAGGTGCTGAATAGCCGATACGTGCAGATTCAGCAAACGGGATAACGGAACGTAGATCTCTTCCACCTCAACCAGCGAAACCTGTTCGTTAATTCCTCGAAGCGAAACAAGCTCTTGCTCATTCAGAAGCAACGGCGTGTTGGCCCGCAGTGCCTTCCACTGCTCCCGATCGAAATGAATGTAGCGACTGATCGGTATTTGCGACGTGCTGGGGTTCAAGTCGGTCAAAGTCTATTGTGATGCGTTGCCTTGGATTGTGGGGGCAGATTGACAGTCTCAACCCGTTTCGAACTGCTAACCTTCAAATGTAATCGGCTTTCGTGTGTATGTTTCGGGTAGATCGGCGCTGTGGCCTTTTTCTCATCCCGATCCTGTCCTGGCCGGCGCTCTGCGATCCAGAATCTTCTCTGGCGATTATAGATGCCGGAGTTCAGCAGTCGGAAGATGCCCCATTCGTGTCGACTGCTTATCAGTTCTTGCCGGGCGATAACCTTTACTTCACTTTCCAAGTGGCTGGCTTCAAAGTAAAATCCGAACAGCGAGATGAAGTTCGCAAAATCGCTTTGACCTATCAGGTAACACCAGAAGATTCAAACGGCGTTCCTCTATGCCCGACAGTCTCGGATAAAATCCAGGCCGAACTGAATCCCGAAGATAAAGACTGGCTTCCGAAACGGCGCGCATCTTTTCTTATTCCAGCCTTTGTGGCCGCGGGTGAGTTTCATATCCATGTTGTTGTGAGAGACTTGGTCGCCAACGAAGAGACTTCGCGAGATTTTCCGTTTCGGACCGGCGGACTGCGCATCGAGCCGTCCAGTTCGATCGCGGTTCAAAATTTCCATTTCTTCCGAAACGAAAATGACCAGCAACCGTTGGACGTTCCAGCATACAGCCGCGGCGACACCATCTACGCTCGGTTCGAGATGACGGGTTACAAGCTCGGACCGCAAAACGAATACGACTTAGCCTATGGCCTGACGGTCCTTCGGCCCGATGGAAAGCCGTTCGTGCAGGAACCGAAAGCGGCGGAATTGAAGGACAATAGCTTTTACCCTGCGCAATTTGTTCCCGGCACAATCGATCTGACAACCTCATCAGACGTTGCGAGAGGCGAATATATTATTGTTCTTACCGTGCGAGATCTCATCGGAAACAAGACCTTCGAGACCAAGCACGCATTTAGCATCGAATGACCTGCGCGCATAGCGCGGGCGCCAGACCCCGTGTTTGAACAGTACAACGAAAAGGCGCGCAGAGCGATCTTCTTTGCCAGGTATGAGGCGAGCCAGTTCGGCACCTTATATATCGAGAGCGAACACTTGCTGTTGGCTTTGATTCGGGAAGACCCGAATTTGCGGAAGGAATTACTGAAGGCCGGAGCAAGCCTTGAATCGGTCCGGAAACAGATCGAACGCGAGCGGCCCCCTCAGCAGAAAGTATCCACCTCGGTCGACATGCCTTTGAGCGAAGAATCGAAGCAGGTTCTGATCTATGCAAGCGAGGAGGCATCGGCGTCAGATCAGCAGGTGATCGATCCAGGCCATCTGGTGCTGGGATTGCTTCGCGTTACGGGTTGTCTTGCGGCCACGCTGCTGGGACAGCTAGGGATTCAATATGACGCGTTCCGTGAGATCCTCAAGGCGTCCGCAAATGAGCCATCCTCACCGGCGGGCGGTCCGCGATCACTCAAGCAACGCTCGGCCGAGCTTTCGGGATGGCCTTGGCTGGAGGATAAAGAACCAGCTGCCGCCTCGCTCCGAGCGGCCGTAGCAGCCCTCACAAATCTGCTTGGTCGGGCTCAAGACCTCATGGATAAGTCCGACCGCTATGGCGAATACAAGCTGAGGCGTAAACCGTGGTCACGTAAAGAAGCAGTCGGACATCTCATTGATTGGGCAACGGCACATCACGACTGGTTTGCCCGCGCTCTCCTCGAGCCTCAGCTCACGATGAGCGCTTACCCTTCAGAAGATCGGGTCATCGCTCAACAATTCCGGCAGCTCTCGTGGCAGAATCTTGTCGAATTGTGGGCTTGGCTGAACGCTCTTCTGGTTCATCTCCTGATTCTTTTGCCTGAAGAGAAGGTCAACA
>JAFASD010000397.1 GCA_019244945.1 Acidobacteriaceae bacterium
GCCCGGTTCCATGGAAAACGCATGTGCCCTCCTTAGGAATCGAGCACCAGAGCAATCGCCCCGGTGTAGCGCTGCCACTGCGCCATTTCTTCCTGCAGTTGCCTTCGGCCGGCAGCGGTCAGTGAATAAAGTTTCGCCATTGGGCCATTGCCCGATTCTTTCCACTCGGATTTCAGCAGCCCTTTTCTTTGCAACCGATGCAGAGCCGGGTAAAGGGAGCCTTGCTGCACCTGGAGCATTTCTTTCGATGTCAGAAGAATCTTTTGTGCGATTCCGTAGCCGTGAAGCGGCCCTTGCGCAACAACTTTGAGGCTCAGGCGATCGAGGGTGCCCTGGAGCAGGTCGGTTTTTGATGCCATAAAAGAGTGTCTATGTACAAAGATACTCTATCTATGCAGAATGTCAAGGTGCCTGTTCTTTGCGCTCTACTGTAACTTCGCAGCCGACCTAAGCCAACGAGCGGCTCACTTTCCGGGTAACTCCCCAATCACGGGCAATCTGGACATTGGAACCTTCGGACCGAGAATTGGGGTTTCCGGCCGTCCAATGGAAGAGTGGCCGAGGACACAGGAGGGGCCCAGCGGAGGCGATAATCTATGGCGAAGGAGCGTAGTTATGGGTGATAGGATCACGGACGCGCTGGTTTGTGCTGGAAACCCATTGGCATTGGGAATGCTGCTGCTCGTTGTCCCGCATCTCATTTCGATCCCCGCGCTCGGCCGCACTGTGGAACAAGAGAGCATTGTAAAGACCTCTATGCAGCTGGTCTTGGATGGGCAGTTTAGTGTAGACGTCCCCGAGTTTGCGGCCGTATCGCGAGCTTGTCCGTCGTCTATCTGCTCTGGGGAAAGCTATGTGCTCTCGTATTCAGGTATTTCGAACATCTCCATTTGGATCTTTCCTTATGACACATCTGCCGTACCGGTCGAAGGCAAGTGCACAGTTTCGACCGAGCTCGATCAAGGCAACGCTCGGGCTCCCGTCTTTTGCGAAGGCCAGGTATTGGCCGAAAGCTTCAGCACGCGTGTAGGTTCCGCTAAGTGGGGAGAGGCCACCCAGCCAAATAGCCCAACGATGAACTCAGGTCCGCTACCACCGTCATATGCTTTCGTTCACACTTTTGTTGCTGTTGTACCCGTAAAAGAGCAGCACGTAATAATCGAGTTCTATGGGGGCGCAACAGGTTACCGAAGCCTCTCGCAATCATCGGCAGCTCTCAAGGTTCGTTCCATTATCAGGGACACCGTTGTACCGTCGCTTTCTAGCGTGAGCTGCTCACCCAGTGATGCGGTCCGGCGCTCACGTTAATGGTCTGTTGTGATTGGCGCCGCTCATATCCCGGACTGGACGACCCGGCGTTCAGATCGAATAACAGGCAATCCGTCACTTAGTTTGGGCATGATCGATTCGCGGTTGAGAGGACCGCGAATTTATGCAAAAGCAGCACTCGGAGAAGAAACGCCGCGCCGCGTCGAAGACCGTCTTGCGTTTGCCGGATCTGGATCAAGCGAAGTCGGCCGTTCTAAATAGTCTTACGTCCGTTGATGCTCAGCGCGGGTACCGGCACGCCTGATGAGTTCGTGGAATGGTACTGCTCCGAAACCACGACTCTCTTTTCAATCGAACCGTCGTGATGCGGTACCGAATCCACCTCGAGTCGCGTAGGCTTGCGCCCGGCTCTGTCACCAGGCTGGCGGCGAACTAGACCAGATTCCGTTTCTGCTTGGACATGTATCGGTGCAGACAACTGAACGATATCTTGGCTGCAAGCAGCGGATCCGCAACGCTGTCAACGATAGAATTGGGATCCAGCCGAAACTTCGGACAGCTTCGGACCGGTAATGGAAGGATCGCCGACGGCACACTCGGAATCCAAACCTTTGTCGCTGCGACTTATGAAAGCGCGACAATTATGAAGAACACCTCGGTCGACGCTGATCTGATGGGCGCGCTTCACAAAAGGAGGGGCAGATTGCAACGTCGCGATCTTAGAAGATGGATGATGCCTATGCTAGTCGGCGTTTGCGTATCGGTTGGGGCATTCGCACAAACCGCCGCGACGCAAAAAAAAGCGAGGAGTGCATCCCCGGCTGCGGAGATCACGAGGTTCTTTTTGGAAGAACCGAAAAAGGATTCTGGATATGAAACCGGACCGTTGCACATCGTTTTCAACGATGGAGCCGAAGTCGTGAAAACCCTGCCACCACTGCGGGCGAGCACCGAGAAGGAAGTGGTCTTCAATGCCGTTGGATTCTCGGGTGTTCAATTGGCAGCAGACCGACAGACGCTTGGCTGGACGATTAACGTCGAGAACTGTTGTACCTCCTATTCCATTCCCCTGAGCTTGGCCGTTTTCCGGCACAAACGGGTGCTCCATACTTTCGATCAGGGGCAAATGATTTGGAGCTGGATTTTTGTGCAAGGCGGCGAGCACGTAGCGATAGTCTTCGGACCGACCCACGGACCTGAGGTTGGCGACTATCGGCTTTACAATCTGACGACCGGTAAGTTGATATCAGAAGTGTGGGGCGATGAAGAGACTCAAGCCCTCAAATCCAATGCGCCGGAATGGGCGAAACTACTGCAAGATCACCTTCACAACCGATGAATCGGCAGAGGCGGTGCCCCCGTCCTTAGTGGACACGGTGACAGCGTTCCGCTTGATCTCCGCGGATTATCTTCGATTGTTAGCGAATAACGGGCCATCCGTCCATTGATTTGATCATGATCGATTCGCGGTTGGGAGGACCGCGAACCGATGCGAAAGCAGCACCCTAGAAAGAAACGTCGCGCCGCTCCAAAGGCAGTATTGCGGCTGCCGGATCTAGATCAGGCAGAGTCGGGAGTTCTAAACAGCCTCACGTCTGCCGATGCCCAACGCGGCTATCGGCATGCGATTGACGAATTCGTGGAGTGGTACTGCTCGGAACCGCGACTCTCTTTCAACCGAACCCGTCGTCATGCGGTACCGTATTCACCTCGAAACCCGAAAACTAGCGCCAGGCACCATCAATCTGCGACTGGGCGCGGTGCGGCGCTTGGCATATGAGGCGTCGGATTGCGGCCTCCCAGTGCTGACCTCGCGGCGGGTATACGCCGAGTAAGAGGCGTGAAAAAGATCGGAGTTCGGCTTGGGAATTGGCTCCTGCCGGATCAGGCGATTGCACTGCTTGAGGTGCCGGACCCCGGCATGATGAAGGGCAAACGAGATTTGGCGCTGCTGCCCATACTAGTCGCCTGTGGTCTACGTCGGCACGAAGCTGTTGAATTGAATATCTCGGATCTGCAGCAACGGGAGGATCACTGGGCCATTGTCGACTTGATCGGCAAAGCTTCTCACATTCGTACGATTCCGGTGCCGGATTGGGTAAAGGATCTCATCGACGATTGGCTGCAGGCCGGCGGTATCTCGAGCGGGAGGATCTTCAGGCGCGTAACGCGCGCGGGCACTGTTTGGGGCAGCGGGTTGAGCGAGAAGGTCGTCTGGCACGTGGTCAGGGAGTATGCACGAAAAGCCGGCATTGAGAAACTCGCGCCGCACGATCTCCGGCGAACTTGCGCCCGACTCTGCCATCAGGCCGGCGGCGAACTGGACCAGATTCAGTTTCTACTTGGACACGTGCCGGTGCAAACTACCGAGCGATATCTTGGCTGCAAGCAGCGGATTCGCAACGCCGTTAACGATCGAATTGGGATCCAGCCGAAGCGTCGAATGGGCTCCGAGGGCTAATGAACGGATGGCCGACCGTATGTAGACAATTGCTAGCGATTCATTTCGTTCCGGTCCGTTGGTGTGTAACTTGGTCCAGAATATCGTCAGTCGCAAGAATAACGACTTCTGGGTCCTCGAAGGGCACATTATGATGGCTGTGCTTCGCCCAGACTAGCCTTCCATAACGGGATCGTCGCACGAGATCCAAATCGAGTGCGTCCATCTCCTTCTCCATCGCGGCGTTCGTGCCTGCGTCGCCAGTGTCAGCAACTGGCAGTCCGTGCTCAATGACAATCAGCGGAATGTCATCGTGCCACTTTAGCGTTTGATCTGGCGGGAGAAACCCTTGACGCAGAAGGTCCGATTCGCTGATGCCCCGTATCGAATTAGGCGCGATGGCCCGGAAACGCCAGATTGCTTCTTCGTGTGCAGAGTCAACGAACACCATTCCCACCACTTCACTGGGATAGTCAGTGGAGTAGCCTCGCGCCAGCATTCCACCGTAAGAATGTCCAACTATCACGTACGGGGGCAGAACACCCGCCTTCGCAAGCAGCGAATGCAACTGCCGTACGATGTCATCTTCGGTAGGGATGACGTATCCGTTACGACTCCCTCCGCGACCCACGTCCGGTCGGGTGTAACTGCACGCCTGCGTACGTTGAGCAATCGTCGGCTGCACCAGTCGCCAGTCATCAGCCGTGCCCCCATTGCCTGATTCGAAAACAACGGCCGGTCCATGCCGGACTCTTCACATCGTATGAATATGTTCTCCCCGTTTACGGGAA
>JAFASD010000409.1 GCA_019244945.1 Acidobacteriaceae bacterium
TTTGTTATCGGCGATTAACGTGAACCGGTGATACAAGGCTTCGAGTTCTTCCCGAGAAAGATCAAACCCCAAATCTTCTGTGCGTTTCTTGAGCGCGTGGCGCCCGCTATGCTTTCCCAGCACGATTCGGCTTTCCGGAACACCGACGCTGGCTGGGTCCATGATTTCGTACGTGGATTTTTCCTTGAGATAGCCATCCTGATGTATGCCGGCTTCATGAGCGAATGCATTCTCGCCAACAATCGCCTTGTTGGGCTGGGGACCGAACGTAATGAATTGCGTCAACATTTGGCTCGCGCCAAACAGTTTTTGCGTGTGGATCTTGGTTTCAAAAGGCAGGCGGTCGTGGCGCGTTTTAAATGTCATGACGATCTCTTCGAGCGCTGCATTTCCCGCGCGTTCGCCAATGCCATTGACCGTGCATTCGATTTGCCTAGCTCCGGCGCTCACGGCAGCTAACGAATTTGCAACTGCGAGGCCAAGGTCGTCATGGCAATGCACGCTCACGACCGCGCGGTCGCCAAGCACGTTCGCGATATGCCGGATGAGCGCAGCATATTCTTCGGGGACAGAATAGCCCACGGTATCCGGCAGATTCACGGTCCTTGCGCCTGCTTCTACTACGGATCGGCATACTTGATCCAGATATTCCAAATCCGTCCGGGTTGCGTCTTCTGCAGAAAACTCGACGTCATCGGTATAGCTGCGAGCCAGAGTCACTGCGGCGACTGCATCGTCGAGAACCTGTTGACGGCTCTTGCGCAGCTTGTACTTCAGGTGAATATCGCTGGTCGCGATGAACGTATGAATGCGCGGGCGCTTCGCATGTTGGAGAGCTTGGGCCGCGCGTTCGACATCAAGGGTGCACGAGCGGGCCAAGGCGGCCACTTGTACCCAGGGAAATTGACGGCTCACCGCATCCACTGCCTCGAAATCGCCCTCGGACGCAATCGGAAATCCGGCCTCGAGAATATCTACCCCGAGATCGACCAGTTGCCCGGCCATCTGAAGCTTCTCAGAGGTATTCATGCTACAGCCGGGCGATTGCTCGCCGTCACGCAGAGTGGTATCGAAAATGTAGACGCGGCTCAAATCAATGCTCCTTGTCCCGGAACTTCCCCCATCCTAAGGCCAACTGCTTAGATTATGCAAATTTATAGTTCTTACACTTTGCATTAGATACAATCATGCTATAAGCGCCCCACGCGGTGGGCGTTATGGAACTCTATCCACTTAAGGTTTTTCTGACGGTCGCGACAGAGCGCAGTTTCTCTCGCGCGGGCGAGAAGCTTCTCCGGACGCAACCGGCCATCTCTATTGCTATTCAGCGCTTAGAGAGTGATTTGAAAGAAAAGCTGATTGATCGCTCGGGCCGCGAACTGCTCTTGACGGATGCTGGTCGCGTCGTTTTGGAATATGCCAAACGTTTTCAAAACCTGGAATCCGATTTAGAAAATGCGCTTCGTGAGCTAAAGGACAATTATGCTGGGCGGTTGGCAATCGGCGCGAATGAATCTACATCCCTTTATCTCCTCCAGCATATCGAGCAATACCGCCGATTATTTCCCAAGGTGAAGGTGCAGGTCAGGCGCTCGGAATCGAGCAAAATACCCTCGCAGCTTCTGGATGGAGAACTTGAGCTGGGGGCCATCAGCTACGACCCTGCGGACGAGCATCTATTAACTCAGGTCATCTACACTGATCGTCTTACGCTGATCGTTTCTCCTCAGCATCGTTTCGCAAAGCGGGAGGAAATCTCGATTGCGGAACTCGATATGGAAACGTTTATCGCGCATAACGTGATCTCACCCTATCGCGAAGCCGTGATCCGTGAATTCCAGCGGCACAAAGTTCCTTTGAATATGGACATCGAAATGCCCACCGTCGAGACGATTCGCCGCCTTGTACAGCACAATGAAGGCATCGCGTTTCTGCCGCAGATGTGCGTCCAGCAGGAGATCAGACAGAATTTACTGCGCGAAATCCCCGTTAAAGAACTGAACGTTGAAAGAAAAATTCGTTTGGTGTACCCGGCGCGGCGTGCGTTAAGTCATGCCGCGAAGGCTTTTCTCGATGTCGTAAAGAGATCGAGCACAGAAGCGGAGTCTTTGCAGGCGCCCGCGTGAGCGAGGCAGATCGCCGCAGACCTGAACATTCCATCGCAATTGCCGGCGGCGGAATTATCGGAATGTCTATCGCCTGGCGTTTGGCGCGAGGCGGTTGGGCGGTTACCGTATACGAGAGGGCTGCCCTTGGCCATGAGGCGAGTTGGGCGGGCGCAGGAATGCTATCTCCTGGCGGGGAAATTGATACCGCGTCGCCTCTCGCACCCCTGGCGATCGAATCACGCCGGCTTTATCCAGCGTTTGTCCGGGAGCTGGAAGAGACACTCGGCTCCCCGATTGATTATCAGGAATGCGGCGGACTGGATTTAGCTTATTCGCCCGCGGAACTGGACGCATTGAAGGATCGCGCTAAGCGTCAATCAGATTTGGGCATCGCTTCGAAACCCGTGGCAGCTGGCCAAGTTTCTACTTTCTGGCCCAGAGTTCGAACAGACAAGCTGGCTGGCGCGCGCTTTTATCCTGGCGATGCCATTGTGAATCCCCGCGACGTGATGAGTGCCTTAGCGGCGGCGTGCCGCGCACGTGCCGTTTCTGTTGTGGAGAGCTGCTCTGTGTGTCGCGCTCGAATTTCGCCGAATGAGGTTGCGGTCGAAACCGCGCATGGCGCTCAGAATCACTCAGCGCTGGTGATTGCCGCCGGCGCCTGGAGCAACTCGATTTCGGTATCAGGTACAGATCCGTTGCCGCCGGTCGAACCGGCTAAGGGTCACCTGATCGGCTACCAACAGCCGCAGCAGACGTGTAATACAATCGTTCGCCACGGCCATATCTACATCCTTCAGCGAGCAAACGGGCTGATGATTGCCGGTTCTTCGGTCGAGCGCGTCGGCTTCGACCGCGATATCCAGCCCGAGATCATTCATTCGCTCGCCGAAAGGGCGGGATTCCTGTTCCCGCATCTGCGGGACACTACTCCTTCGGAGGGCTGGATTGGCTTTCGGCCCGCGAGCGAAACTTTACATATGGGCATGTGGGGTTCTCCGCGCCTGTATTTGGCCTACGGTCACTACCGGAATGGGATTTTGCTGGCTCCTGTTACGGCAGAGCGCGTGAGCGCGGCGATCAACGCCAATTTGGGAATGCGCTAGCGCGCCCGTTCCGCACGCTTTCAATCAAACCTGCCACCCGTCGGCGACGCGTTAGCAAAGCTTCGAGGAGCTCTTCCAGTGCCGCTTCATCTCCGTCCAGCCACTCTCGCGGGATCTCCTTCCAGGCCGAATCAATCACCTCAACCGGAAAATTTTCGACCATTCCCAGCCATGGCTGAAATGACTCGAGCGAA
>JAFASD010000498.1 GCA_019244945.1 Acidobacteriaceae bacterium
GGCGTGAGGACATAGCAGAATTCGCGGGCGCGAATGGCATCAAGCAGTAACGTATCTGCAGAGCGAGGAACGTAACTCGGCGCATTGGCCTTCAAAGCGCCGCCCGATACGTAATAGTCAGGGGTCGGTTTTGTCAGCACGTCCGGACTCATAAACGATCTTTGAAATATCCCGCATATAGCCCGCAGCGGGGCGCGACGGCTTGGCGGTTGTGTCCTTTTATTAACCCAGCCGATCGGAGCACGTGAAAATCGCTATCGGTTTCGCAGGCACTCGTATGAAGAGCCGTTTTCAGGGCCAGCCTTGCGGTAGGATTCTGATTTAGCAAAATCATGTAGCGCTGGAGGTGATCGCCGAAAGGGCCATCGTCATCATTCGCGCGCGCCAGTAATTCGCGAAGGCCCAGGCGCTTGTTAACGGACTCGTAGAGCGCCTTGCGGATAAGAAAGGGATGGCCTGCGAGAAGCTCCATAATCCTGTCTATCTCCGAATCGCCCTTTAGAGGTTCTCCGTGTTTATAGTTTAGTTCTATGACTTGGTTCCGGAGGAAGTCGTTGGTTTCAAGCAACTCGCCGATATTGAAGGGCGATTGCGTTTGATCGGTGATGAGCAGGCCCGCCTCGGTCGAATAGGCGAGCACGAGATTTAGGCGGTCCCAAACATCGTTAAATGCCCTGTTGTTATGCCAGGAGCGGACGAGGCCGAAGAAGTCGTCGCGGTATTCCGGATAAGCGAAGACTCTGTCGACTTCATCCATGAGTAAAACGAGCGGAGATGCGAGGTGTTCCAACACTTCTTCTTCGAGAAAAGTTGTGAGTTTGTCTTTCGGCCCGAGTGGTGTGCTCCAATAGCGATCCGGCTTTTCGTTGGTTTTCAGCTTGAGAGAAATCAGGTCGGCCATATAGCGCAGGACCGTATTGAGGTTTTCAAGATACTGACGGTCCAGACGTTGAAAATCAATGAATACGGCATGATCTCCCCGATCTCGCGCGTGCTGGTAGATCCGTGCCAGAGCCGAAGTTTTTCCAGTCTGACGGCTGCCTTTGATGAGCAGCGTGACGGCTCCTTGGGCGATTACCTGCTTAGCTCGGGTATCGAGGTCACGTTGAATATAGAACGGAGACGTCAGGCGTACTGCGCCGCCCGGGACATCCAGCGTCTCGAGCCATCTGGGATCGAATGCCGGAAGTGGGGGAGCCATGGGAGCGCCTTGTGACGCTGCGTTTCCATCTGCTGTCAACGCGGTGGCGACTGAATTGACACCTATTTGCCCGGGCAGGCTGCCGGTAGCTATCGCTGCAAGGATCTGGTCGAGGATGATTGAGTCGTCACTCTCTTTGCGCCAGAATGCGCATTGAATGCGGTCCAACCAAGCTCCGAGATCATAGGGAAATGGTTCCTCGTAAGCTACTCGCACCGGCAGGATTTTGGGGCGCCCCTGCTTTTTTCGAATCCGTCGCGCCATTGCGACTTCTTCGATGATCATTTCGCTTGCAGTGGCTGCCTCCGACAGCAACACGATGACGTAATCCGCTGCGCTCAGTTTCTCCTCGATAATTTGCGGCCAATGCTCTCCGATTCGGATCTGGTTATCAATAAAAACGTTGTGACCTGCGGCGGTCAACCCCTGAAGCACCGCATTGGCTATGCGTACGTCTGGCTCTGAATCATGCTTGTAGCTGATAAAGCCTGTAGCCATAAGCGAACTTGCGTCTAATAAGTCTAGCGTTGATCTGGTAAGACGTCCAGAGCCTGCCACTTCGATCTATTCTTCAATCGTTGGGCTATCCTGCGCGATGAAGCTGTTCTGCTGAAAGTCAGCGTCGAAGAGCGTTGCGAAAGGCGTGAAGCCAGTCGGCAAGTTTTGGAATGTAACGTTTGCGCTCGGCGTTATAGGTTTCTGTGCCGGGCTTTAGAACGCGGATGATCTCCGAAGCCGGGACCCGCGTTGATACGGTGTCGACTGCCGCGTAGCGGACTCGACGATCTGGACCGATGGCAAAGATGCTGGGTTTGGCGATGCCGCCTTTCTCGCGCGGATTGTAGATGTCCCACTCCTGGACGACGCGGTGGCCGGTATCGCACAGGATCGGAAACGGCAGTGACAGTTGTTGCCGCAACACTTCCGATTTATTTGGCGGATCGACGGAAACGGCTACGAACTCGGCACCGGCTGCGCGAATTTCATCGTAATGCTCGCGGTAATCCGCCAACTGGCGGTGGCAGAACGGTCACCAATAACCGCGGTAGAAGAGCAGCACTAACGGAGTTTGAGCCACTAACTCGGATAAACGACGCTGTGTTCCCGTTGAATCCAACAATTCGAAATCGGGTGCGAATTCTCCAGGTGCAGGCAGTCTGTTCATGCGGTCACAAGAGGGCTGGTTCAAATTGCCCGGCGTTCATGCAATGCAGTTTCGAGCAGGTGCTCAACTCCGGGGCGTTCGTCAGCGGTAAAGGTGAGTTTGTGTTCAATGCGACGAAAAACTTCGTTTGCCATGCGCCAACGGATATCCGGAGCGAGTTCGTAGCGTCTCTGCAGAAAAGACTCGATTAGAATCACGTCTTCATCGCTGAGGCGCTCTCCACCGAGCATTGCATGCTCGGGGCTCTGGTTTGCATATTCATACCAAGTGGGCTTCGGTTGCGACGACGAGCTCTCGCGTACGACTAACGAACCCACGACCAAATCTCCCAGGCGCTTGTTTTGCTTATTCAGCAGGGACACCACAATTCCAACCGCGTAGAACCCGGGCAGTTGATCCACAATGCGGAGCAGATTACGCGCAACGGTCTCGACCGCGCTGAGTCGACGGCCGGTATCCTTTATGACGCGAAGTCCGACGCGGCGTTTACCCGGTGTTTGTCCGTTCCAGAAAATCTCAAACAGCGCGAAGTATCCGTAGTAGAGCAGGAACACGATCATGATCAGGATCGCCGAGAGCCAGATACCGGCAAGCGGCAGGGCACTCCAAATTCCCGCTGTGAGCGTGAAAACGGCCAAGACGACCAGCGCGATGCCTGCCTGAATGAGCGTGTCAATCGTAAGCGCGAGGGCACGGCTGCCCACGCCCGCTACAGTAAACTCGATGTTTGTCTGTTCGGGCGTTTCTATCGTATGGCTCTCGTGAAAGGAGCCCGGGGGGAGGGAAGCGCTACTCGGGTCGGAGAACATGATTTCAAATCGCTGGCTGAACAAGCGAAAAGCGCACTGGGAGCGCCTCGAGCGTTTGCTCGATTCCGCTGAGCGCAACTTGAGCAATCTTAGCGGACAAGAGCTTCAGGAACTCGGACTACTTTACCGGCAAACCGCTTCCGACCTTTCGGCGGTGGTCGAGGACCGCACCAGTACGCATTTCGCTAACAACCTTAACCAGCTGCTAGGCCGTTGTCATAACTTTTTATATGCCGGTCACCCTGCGGAGGGTAAGCGGCTCATTCGTTTTTACCTCGTCGAATATCCTGGCATTTTTAGGGCCAGCCTTCCGCTGGTTTTTCTCGCAGCAGCATTATTTACGGCCGGCGGGATTGCCGGTTGGGCAGCGAGTGCACACGATCCCGGCTTCGCGCACCGTTTTCTCGGCCCGCAGATGATGGACACGATTGAGCAACGAAAAATGTGGACCGAACCGGTCGTTGCCGTTAAGCCGCTTGCATCATCGTTCATCGCGACGAACAACCTGAGCGTGGCGTTCAGCGCCTTTGCGCTCGGGATCACCGGCATCGGAACCATTTGGCTCATGTTTTTTAACGGACTGATGGTGGGAGTTATCGGCACGGCAACCGCGCAAGCCGGGATGGCATTATCGCTCTGGAGTTTCGTCGCGGCGCATGGAGTGCTCGAGATTCCGGCGATTTTGATCGCAGGCGCCGCTGGACTGGAGCTGGCGCGAGGCGTTTTCTTTCCCGGAATGCTGCCGTGGCGCGATGCTGTAACAGCGGCGGGAACTCGGGCCATTCGATTGTTGGTTGGAGTGATTCCCATCCTCCTGATTGCGGGCGCGATTGAGGGGTTCTTTTCGCCCACGCATGTTCCGGCCGCGCTCAAATTCACACTGGCAGCGGCTTTGGGAAGCGCGCTCGCACTTTATCTTCCCTCGCGAGTAACTCTAAAGTAAGTTGCGATCTTTGATTGCGAGATATTCGTTCACGAGAGCGGTGCTCAGTTTACCGGGCGTGACTTCCAGGGCCAGAACGCCTTGCTGACGAAGACTGCGGATCAGAATCTCGCGACGTTGAAGCAGACCGAGTGCGGCCGCGCCGCGGTACATCTCGGGCTCTGTTTCCGGTATCTGCCGCGCTGCCATCGCCAAATCGGGCTGACTGACCACCGCAAACAGAACCAGATGCCGTTTTGCGATTTGAGCAGCATATTCGACCACGTCCGGAGTTGCGGCGGTTTCGGCAAAATCGGTGATCCAAACCACCAGTGCGCGGCGCGTCTGCTTCCGAAGTAATGCACGAGCTGCGAGGCCATGGTTCGCTTCCGTTGCCTCGGATCGCACATGCGCCAGGGCGTCGACCCACTGCCGTATATGCGCGGGACCACGCCCGGCGCCGATAAGTTGCTGGATACCACGCCCATAGGCAACCGCTCCGACCCGGTCTCCGTATTGCGCGGCAACCTGTGCAATCGACAGGGCGGCATCGATGGAGTAATCCAGTTTTGCTAATCGGAAATTGCGATCGGATCGCTCGATCTCTGCGCGCATGAGGCGGCCCGCATCGATCATTACCCAAACGGTCTGACTGCGCTCGACCGTGAACGTTCTGGTGATTAAATTATGACGGCGCGCCGTTGCCGGCCAGCAGACCTCTCTCAGTTCATCTCCTTCGCGGTATTCACGCAGCGACTCAAATTCGCGACCTAAGCCGGGATCGCGATGGCGTCTTTTCTGAATATCTATTTGGCGGCTGCGAATCAGATAGAGCGCTTGTTCATTCGCTTCGGTAAGATCTGGGAGAACGCAGACCGTTTGCGCGAGGGGAGCGACGGCCCAACATTCCGCAAAAGCAAACCCGGTTCGGTAGCGAAGGAACAGGGAGCCTATCTTCGTGTCGCCGCGCTTATGCGGGATGACGTTGTATTCGCGGAGCGCTTGCCCGCCGGGCGGCAGGCTCAAATCGAATTGCGGAACATTGTCGTACAGGGTGGGCGCGAGTTCATCGATAACAGATACTTGCAACGATATGCCTCTCCTGTGCTCGACCGCAATGCCGACTGTCACGGGACGTCCGAGAATTAACGGTCCTCCCCAGGATCGACGCGCCCGCAGATTTTGCGGACGGGGCAAACGCATCAAATCCCACAGCCACGCGATGAGCACGAGAGCATGCCACACGAGAAATAAGGGCAAAAAGCGAATTGACCACCAGAGCGGTACGAGCCAGATCAGACCCAGCATGGTCGACAGAAAGAAGCGCGGCCCGAAGCCGAAGGGCAATCGGCTTTTTTTGCGAACGACCGCTTCAACAGGCTCGGGCGCGAGCGCTCCGGTCATGTCCGGCTCTTTGGAATTTCGACGCTTGCGACAATCTGCTGAAGGACGTTGTCGGGCAGCAAGCCTTCGATCTCGGCTTCCGGCTTGAGCACGATGCGATGCCGCAGGACCGGGAGAGCCGCACCTTTGACATCGTCCGGCAGAAGGTAATCGCGACCATCCATAGCGGCCAACGCACGGCTCACGTACAGAAGGCCGACTGCAGCGCGAGGACTCGCTCCTAAGGCCACGGCCGGCCAATCGCGCGTGCGACGAACGATGGATACCAGGTAGGGGAGGAGTGTTGGCTCGATATGCACTTGCTCAATTTCTGCACGCGCTGCGTTCAGCAAGCCCTCTTCGGCAGTCGCGAGCGGCACTTCTTCCCATCGCCTC
>JAFASD010000019.1 GCA_019244945.1 Acidobacteriaceae bacterium
TTTGTGCCTTGGCCTCGTCTAACCGCGCGAGCGTCTGCTTTAATTGATCGGCGTTCTTGGCGTTAGGAACCAGCGCCAGGTATGCGCGCAGGTGTGTTGCCGCGTCCGAATAATTGCGTTTCTCAAGCAAGATCTGCGCCAGCATAGTTTCCGCCTCGGGGAACTTATGAGCGGCATCGAGCTTCAGAAGTTCATTCGCGCTCTTCTCGGCCTCGGTCAATTTCCCCAGCTTGTAGTTGGCGATCGCGTTGAACCAGAAATCACCCGGGAACTCGACCGGATTCAGTTGGATCACCTGCTTGCTGAAACTGGCCGCATCTTCCCACTTCTGCTGCTGAGAGGAAAGCCAGGCAAGCTGATCATACGGACTGACGTACTTGGGATCTGCCGCAATGGCCGACTCGTAAGACTTGCGAGCATCGTCAGTCTTACCCTCATGCCGTTCGATTTGTCCAAGCTCGAACCAGGCGATTGCATACTTCGGGTACGTGTCAGTGGCAGCACGAAGATGCTTCTCAGCTTCATCGAATTTTTCCTTCTGCGCTAACTGAACGCCCTTTTCATACTCCTTTTGGGCATGTCTAGGCGCAAGGGCCGTGGTCAGGCTGATCGTGGATCCGTGGACATTCGACAGCCGGTGTAACACCAGTGTTCCAATCTCTGGATCGTCCAACGATCGCCGGTTAGCCAGGTTTACGATATCGGAGCGATATCCGGGATACGACGCGCGCAGCTCACAATTCCAAAGCGGATCCACGCGGTTCGCGCTTGTTGAGCCAAAGCTGCCCGAGGACATCCCCAACGGGCTGTTTGGTCGGCCTAGCCCACCTGAGGTTTCGTCCGCTGCGTCCGTGTCTACCATCGGATTCTGGCCTACTTGAAAGGAAAAATGCCCTTTGGAATCCGTGTGCGTCTCCAGATGCGGACTTCCGCCACAGACACGCTCGATTCGGATATCGGGACTGGGCTGAGTGCCATCGTCGAACATAACTTTGCCCGACAGGAAAATAGGGCGCGAGGTAATCGTATTCGAGGGATTCAGCGTCGAGTTTGGAAGCGTGCTGAGGGTTCGATTGGTGGACCCCACAGACCCTGTGGAGCCTATGCCACTGCCAGCGCTTCCCCCAGTGGACCCACCTTTTTGACCCAACGCGGGACAAGCGGCGATTAGTAACGCAACTGCCGAGGATGCGAGAATGCGGCGGTCGGTCCAAGTAGCATGCATAGGAACCTCCCAGTGTGTGGTCTGAGTATCGCACATTTCGCGTCACACACGAGTTCACGGATTTTTGTTCCGTGACGACGATTTGACCGCCCCAGCTCGAAGACGTAGATTAGCCGATCATTCGCCGCAGTCTGTCGATTCCCTCTCTGAAGTTTTCAGGCGGCGTGATCAGACTCACTACCATGTAAGGTTCTGAAGTCATATCGAAGAAGTATCCGGGCTGTACGATAACGCTCTGTTCATCGAGTAATCGAGCGGTCCAAATCTCCTCAGATAACGTCCCGGGAAGTTGAATGATGGCTGACCACCCTCCTTCCGTGTGCAGCGGGTGAGCCGGACTGCCGTTCAAAAGATCACGAAGCACGTCCCAATTGTGCTTCGTTCGGTTCACGATTTGCCGCTGGACCTCCATTCCAATGCGCAGGAGGCCGGGAAGGGCGCGTTGCACAGGCGTGTTGACCGATAGATACGTATCCAACAGCAATTCGAGCCGCTGCCGCGCAATTTCGCGCTCCTGCGCCGGACCGTTGATGGTAATCCAACCGAGCTTCATTTGCGGCATACCGGCCAATTTCGAGAGCCCATTCAGAGAAAAGCTGAGAACTGCATCGTGCCCAATGAGTGTAGTGACACGATCAGGCGGATTCGAGAAGCCATAATCGCGGAACACTTCGTCTGAAATGATCGGCACCTTCGAGCGATCTGCGAGATTCGTGAGCCTTTCAAAGTCGGCAGCGCTCAAGAAGGACCCTGTCGGATTATTCGGGTTCACGGCAACGATAGCGCGAGTGCGCGGGGTCACGCGCTCGCGCAAATCCTCGAAGTCGATGGACCAGGCGCCGTCATATAACAGGCGATACGGCACCGTACGGACGCACTCCAATCCCGCGAGATATTCGAAGAGCGGATACGAGGGGCGTGGTACCAGCACCTCATCTTGCGGATTGCAGAACAGCTTGAAAAGGAGCGCATAGGCCTCGCTCGTGCTTGCAGTCAGCAGAAGCTGCGAAGGTGAAACGGGAATACCAGACCGGGCGTAGTATTCCGCTATTGCGATTTTGGCTTCTTCAAGTCCGGTAGGGCTCGGATAATAAGTGAAATCGCTCACCGCCGCATAGGCCGCCGCGATTGCTTCGTTGGGATAGTCCGGCAAGATTGCGGTGGGATTTGAAATGGTGAGGTCCAAGAGAGGAACGCCTGCCGCTCGCTTTTCTTCCAGAAGTTTGGCAAGCGGATTCGACAAAAATGACCAGGACAGCCGTTGAGAGTACCGATACAAACAGTTACTCTGGCACGACTATCCTGGCTTCGCAAGGAGTTCAGGAATCTCCATGAATACAGAGGGATGCATCGCCTGTCCAGAGCGACGCACCCCCTGGCGCAAGTACCGGAACCGCCGCGTTCCGGCACTGCTTTACGTACGCTTTTTTGTCAGTTGCTCAACCAGAGGATGACGGGGCCAAACCGCCGTCCTCATGACGCGTGTGCCCGCACGCGCGGGAGCGAGACTGACCAGCGCACGTAACTTGATTTAAGAGATACAGCGCGGGAGCTCAGTCCCAGGCCGAAAACGGACTGAAGATGCTGATTCAAACGGAAATAAAAAATGTCTGGAATTTGTCAACACGAGGAGGATGTCCGAAAGATCGTAGAAAAGGGAACGACTCACCCAGAGCCCGTGATAGGCTCTGGGAAATTTTTCTTGCCAGAAAAAGGAGAGTCGTTTTGAAAAGAGCGTATCAGAACAGAGCAGTCGAGAAGGGCGCGGAAGCGCCGGGAGACCAAACAATCCAGATTTCGTTGCCGATGGCCGAAGTGCTGAGCAGCTTGGAGCAGGGCTTGGGTGAACTGGTCCGGAAGGTGGGCCGGATGTTCATCGAATGCGTACTGGAATCGGAAGTGGAGCAGATTGCCGGTCCGCGATCATGCCGCACGCAAACGCGGCAGGCTTACCGCTGGGGCATTGAGCAGGGATCATGCCTCATCGATGGCCAGCGAGTTCCGATTGCGCGGCCGCGCATACGGGAGTGCGGCGGCAAGGAGCTGCCGCTAGGAACTTACCAGCTGTTTCAACAGGCGACTCCGGCAGAAGAAACCGTTTGGAGCAACATCATGCGCGGGCTCAGCATGCGGGATTACAAGCTGGTTCTGCAGCAGTTTATGGATGCCTACGGGCTGGAGAAGAGTACCATCAGCGAACGGTTTGTGGAGGCCAGCCGCAAGAAGTTGGAAGCCCTCATGAGCCGTTCCCTGCAGCATTTGCAGATCTGTGCACTGTTGGTGGACGGCACCATCTTCAAAGGCCAGCACTTAGTTGTCGCCATCGGCATCGATGCGTTTGGCAAGAAGGTCGTATTGGGGCTGGTGCAAGGAGCCACTGAGAATGCCAAGGTGGTCAGCGGTTTGTTTGAGCATCTGTCCGAGCGTGGGTTGGATTTCGGCCAACCGCGCTTGTATCTGATTGACGGCAGCCGTGCCTTGCGCGCCGCCATTGAGCGGCATGCCGGCGAAGCCGCTTTCATCCAGCGCTGCCAGCTGCATAAGATTCGCAACATCCTGCCTATGTGCCGGATACCCATCAACACTGGTTCAAGTACAAGCTGCGGCTGGCCTATGCTCACCCCGATATCAGTGACGCCCGGCAGGCGCTGTATCGATTGCATGATGAATTAAACGAGTTGAACCCGAGTGCGGCAGCCAGCTTGATGGAGGGCTTGGAGGAGACCCTCACGCTGCATGATCTGCAGGTGCATGCCCGCTTGCGCCGGTTCCTCAGCAGCACCAATGGAATCGAATCCAGCTTTTCGGTTGTCGAGACCATCTGTCGGCGTGTCAAACGCTGGCAGGGCAGCGATCACCGCTTGCGCTGGGTGGCCTCAGCCCTGTTATATGCCGAAACACGCTGGAATCGGCTTCACGGGTACCGCCATTTGCCGCTGCTTATTCACAATCTGCAGCGTGCTTATGACATGCGTTGTAACCTAAATGCGATCTCCGTCGTTGCCCATTCGGCGGCTTAGATCGTGTTTCCGAGCCGTTCCTTTTTCAACGGAAAACCGGACATCCTCA
>JAFASD010000083.1 GCA_019244945.1 Acidobacteriaceae bacterium
GAAGCCGTCGAATTTATCACTTTCGACGGAGTATCCGAGGAAGAACTCGCGGATGCGGCGCAGCTCTCAAGCCTTGCGGACGAGACTCCTGAGGGCCGCTCCATCGTGGTATTGGCCAAGCAAAAATTCGGACTGCGGGGCCGCGAAGTCGGCGAGCACGAACCGCACTTCATTCCGTTCTCGGCCTACACCCGCATGAGTGGCGTTGATCTCGATGGCCGTATGTTGCGAAAAGGCGCAAGCGCGGCCATCGCTGATTTCGTGAAGCAGCTTGGGGGCTCGCTTCCCGCAACCTTTGAGCAGACTTCTGATCAAATC
This sequence comes from Acidobacteriaceae bacterium, assembly GCA_019244945.1. Classification (GTDB taxonomy): domain Bacteria; phylum Acidobacteriota; class Terriglobia; order Bryobacterales; family Bryobacteraceae; genus Bog-105. Next base: position 319 of record JAFASD010000083.1, read on the forward strand.
TCACGCACCGGGGGTACCCCTCTCGCCGTCGCCGATGGCCCGCGCGCGCTCGGTATCGTTCATCTCAAAGACATCGTCAAGGGCGGTATGAAGGAGCGCATCGGACAACTCCGCGCCATGGGCATTCGGTCCGTCATGATCACCGGTGATAATCCGCTCACTGCCGCTGCCATCGCCGCAGAAGCAGGCGTAGATGATTTCCTCTCCCAAGCGACTCCAGCCGACAAGTTGGCCTACATCAAACGCGAGCAGGCCGAAGGCCGCTTGGTTGCGATGACCGGTGATGGCACCAATGACGCTCCGGCCTTGGCGCAAGCAGATGTCGGAGTCGCCATGAACACTGGAACCATGGCTGCCAAAGAAGCCGGGAACATGGTTGATCTCGACAGCAATCCCACGAAGCTAATCGAGGTTGTGGCGATCGGAAAGCAATTGCTGATTACTCGTGGCGCGCTCACCACGTTCTCGATCGCCAACGATGTCGCGAAATATTTCGCCATCATTCCGGCTATGTTTATGGCTACTTATCCAGCCCTGGCGCGATTCAACATCATGGGCCTGCACACGCCGCAAAGCGCTGTGCTCGCCGCAGTCATCTTCAATGCATTGATCATCATCGCCTTGGTCCCGCTTGCCCTTCGCGGTGTGAGATACCGCCCAGTCGGCGCGGCTGCGCTGTTGCGCCGCAACGTCCTGATCTACGGTATCGGTGGAATCATTGTGCCGTTTCCCGGCATTTGGCTCCTGGATCAGATCCTGGTATTTCTGCATCTCGCGTGAAAGCCGCATAGAAAGAAAAATATGTTAAAGCAACTTGTCCCCGCGCTTCGCATGACGGTTCTTCTCACCATACTTACTGGGCTCGTCTACCCGGGGGTCGTCACGGGTGTCTGCCAGATCCTCTTTCGGGATAAAGCCAATGGCAGCCTTGTGACTCAGAACGGGCAGATCCTCGGATCGACGTTGATCGGGCAAAACTTTTCCAAACCCGAGTACTTCCATCCGCGCCCTTCCGCGGCGGGAAATGACGGTTATGATCCGACCGCGTCTTCAGGCTCGAACTTCGGCCCGACCAATCAGAAATTGTACGACCGCATGAAAGCCTCGGCCGCCCAGTTCCGGAAAGAAAACCCCGATTTCGCAGGACCCATCCCCGCCGATGCGCTCACAGCATCCGGCAGCGGCCTCGATCCGCACATCAGCGTCGCTAACGCCAATGCGCAAGCGGCGCGGGTCGCGAAAGCGCGTAATCTGTCCGTCCAAGACGTCAACGCACTAATCGCATCCGCTACCGACAATCGCGATCTGGGTTTCCTCGGCGAGGCTCGCGTGAATGTGCTGAAGCTTAACCTGGCGCTCGATCACCAATCTCCAAAACGCTAGACTTCGAAAGTCATGAAATTCCGGAAGCTTGCGTCTTGTATATACATTGTGTCTGTTTGGGCGAGCGTTGCGGCAGCTCAGCAGTCGACTAACACCGATGCGCCTCTATCGGATCGCGAACGGGCGCTGCTCGATCGAATCGATAAGCTGGAACAACGTGTCGCGGCGCTCGAAGGCAAGCAGCCCAATGCAAGTGCGTCAACGCCTGCTTCAGCTCCTCAGCCGCAGAGTCCCCCGAATCAGGCGGCGGCGCCCCAGCAACCCTCATCCCCGCTCGCATTTTCGGATAGCACTACGCTGAACTTCCTTTTGGATGGTTACTACGGCTATAACTTCGATCATCCGGTCGGGCGCGTGAACTTGCTCCGCTTCAACGATCCCACATCGAATAACTTCACGCTTGATCAGGCAGTCGTAATGTTGGAGCGCGCGCCGGATGCCTCGGCTGGGCGTCGTCTCGGCATTCGTCTGGATCTGATGTTTGGCCAAGACACCGATAGCCTGCAGGGAAGCTCGGCCAACGAACCGCGCCCGCAGATCTACCGCAATATCTTCCAGGCTTATGGCTCATACGTGTTTCCGGCCGGCAGTGGGCTGCAAGTCGACTTCGGCAAATTCGCCAGCAGCATCGGTTATGAAGGGGCTTACGCGAAAGATCAGCTGAATTACTCGCGCTCTCTTTTCTATACCTTTTTGCCTGCCTATCATATGGGTTTTCGCGCCAATTACAACGTGAATAGTAAGTTGAGCTTGCAATATTGGCTCGTGAATGGTCTGAACCAGACTGAGGATTTCAATGGCTTCAAGAGTCAGGCAGCTGTGATCATCGTAAAGCCGAACAGCAACATCACCTGGAACATCAACTACTACGAGGGCCGGGAGCAACGTGATCTCGTTCCTCTCACGAATCCGGGCGTGCCGGAATTGCCGACTCAGCCCGGGCTTTCCATCACTCCCGTTCAAACCGCGCACAATGGCCGTCTGCACATTATCGACTCTTACGTATCTTTCAACCTTGGTCCCAAATGGACCACCGGACTGGAGGGCGATTACGTGATTAGTCGCGTCGCCTCGAATTCCTTCCCCACCCGCCTATATGGCGGCGTCGGATATTTGCATCGGCAGATATCCAATGCATTTGCGTTGAACGGCCGTTTTGAATATCTGAAGGATGACGGTGGCCTCTTTACGGGTGTCACCCAGGACTTGAAGGATATTACCGGCACCGCTGTTTATCAATTCGCCGACGGCTTTCAGACTCGATTGGAATACCGTCGCGATTTCACCAACCGGCCGTTTTTCCTGACCAACAATCCCGCGGTTCTAGTCCGGTCCCAAAGCACTGCCACTTTAGGAATGCTTTGGTGGATTGGCGGCAAGCAGGGTAGCTGGTAATGAGCTCCCCGCTAATTCGATAATAAAAGTGTGCCGACTGTAGCAGAACGTAAGCCTACACCCGATCAGCTGCTCCAGCAGCTCGAGTCTGAAGAAGAACATAAAGCGCAAGGGCGTTTAAAAGTTTTTCTAGGATATGCATCCGGCGTGGGCAAGAGTTTCCGCATGCTGGATGAGGGCCGCCGGCGCTTCGAGCGCGGTCAGGACGTAGTCGTCGGAGCCATTCAGCCCAGGCTTTCTCCCGATGTGCAGCAGGCGGTTTCAACCCTCGAGGTAATACCGCTCAAGAACGTGGGCGGCACGCCTGTTATGGATCTACCCGCTATTCTGCGCCGTCATCCGAGAGTCTGTCTCGTCGATGGCTTGGCTTACGACAATCCGCCAGGTTCACCGCATGAAAAACGCTGGCAGGATGTAGCTGAGCTGCTGAGCGCCGGAATCTCTGTCATCACTTCAGTGAACCTCCAGCACATCGAAGAGAAGCGCGAACAGGTCGAAGCAATAACCGGCAAGCACGTCACCGAGACAATCCCGTTAAGCTTCTTGCAGACCGCGTACGAAATTGTGGTGGTGGACGCGCCGGCACAGAGTTGCATGACCGCTCTCGAAGGGGGAGCTAACGCAGGGTCACACCAAATTCTCAGCCAGTTACAGCTTTCCGAATTGCGGGAAATCGCTCTCCTGCTTGCGGCCGATGTTGTGGATAAGCAACTGGAAGGATATCTCGCGCGCCATGGTATCGAGCAACTTTGGGGCACGCAAGAACGCATTTTGGTAGTGCTCTCACCGAATGCGGATGCCAAGCATATGCTAAATAGCGGCGCGCGCAATCGGGATCGCTTCCATGGCGAACTGATTGCGGCGCACTTGAACCGTCCGGATTGGTCCGCCGAACAGCGCCGGAAAGTGGAAGAAGGCGTCGAACTTGCCAGGCAAAAAGGCGCCGAGATCATCCAGCTTGATGGCGAAGACGCCGTCGACACACTGCTCCGCTTTGCCCACCATCGCGGAATCACGCAAATCTACGTCGGCCAGAAGCACCGCGACAATTGGTGGGAACGCGTCTTCGGAACGGACCTCGATCGCTTAATCAGCGCCGCCGAAGGCATGGACGTCCGCGTTTTTCCACACCCCTGAGCAAGAGCGCGCCCATTCGTGATACCTTCTAGAATCGAGGATCAAATATGCGGCTACTGAATATTGCAGTTGTTTCAACTTCCTTAGTTGCCGCGCTGCTGGCGCAAGCACCGCCTTCGAGCACGCTCAAGGTCGGGGATACTGCGCCGGACTTCACCCTTCCTTCAACGGATGGCGGAGACATGCACCTTGCCGATTACATCGGCAAAAGCACGGTGGTCTTGGCATTCTTCCCCGCCGCGTTTACCGGTGGTTGAACGGCTGAAATGAAAGCATTCCAGTCTGGAATGCAAAAGTTTCAGGATTCCGGCGCGAAAGTTTTCGCCATCAGCACCGATAACGGTCCCTCGCAGAAAGCCTTCGCCCAGAGTCTTGGCTTG
>JAFASD010000104.1 GCA_019244945.1 Acidobacteriaceae bacterium
GCCGCTTTCGAATCGCTCCTCCAATCCCTCTTGACCGACCACCATCCCGCCAATACCACCGAAGAACTGCTCGTCCACCAAATGGCCCAATCCTTCTGGGTCGGCCAACGCGCCCTCCGCTTCCAAAACGACTGCTTCACCGACAATGGCGTCGACGAAAAACGCTTAGCCTTGTTCCTGCGATACCAAACTACCCACGAGCGCACCTTCCACAAAGCCCTGAGCGCATTGCTCCGCCTTCAAAAAACAACCCGAGCCGCAACCTCTGGCTTCGTTTCGCAGCACGACCAGTTGCCTTCGGCAGAAACTCGGTTCGTTTCGCAAAACAAGCCTGATTCTTCTCCGTCCATTGCCGGATCCATCCCCGCTATATTGAAAGAGGCCCACTCGACCATTCCGGCCGCTCAATGAAAAGGAACGCCAGGACAAAATCCAGGCGAATCCACGCGAGTGGATCCGGCGCTCACTCTGCGAGCTGAATAAAAAGGATGCGGCCCAGATCCCTAACCATCTTGGTTGCGTTTCTCGCGACTGGTCTAAACGCAATCGCTCAAATGAATCCGGAAGAACGGGCTGCGTGGAATAAGCCGGTCAAGCCGTTCCGCATCATCGGAAATATCTACTATGTAGGCGCTGAAGGCGTTTCCGCCTTCCTTATCTCGACTCCGAGCGGAGCCATCCTACTGGACGGAGGCTTCCCCGAAACGGCGCCACTGATCCGCCAGAGCGTTTCGGAACTCGGTTTTCATCTCGATGACATCAAGTTCCTACTGAACAGCCACGCCCATTACGATCACTGCGGCGGGTTGACCGAACTCAAAAGGCGCTCCGGGGCGAAGATGATCGCAAGCGAGGGCGACAGCACGTACTCGAATGGCGGCTGGACGCTGAATTGTTTCGATAAAACGCGGCCCTTTCCTCCCGTGAGAGTGGATCGCATCATTCGCGACAAGGAGACGGTCGAACTCGGCGGCGCTATCCTGACGGCGCATCTCACCCCCGGTCATACCAAGGGTTGCACTACTTGGACCATGCAAGCGACAGATAGCGGGAAAGCTTATCAGGTTGTCTTTTACTGCAGCACGACCGTTGCCGGCAACCGGCTGATAGACAATCGCGCATATCCGAGCATCGTTTCCGATTACGAACAGAGCTTTGCCAAGCTCCAAAATCTACCCTGCGATGTTTTTCTCGGACCTCACGGAAGCTTCTTCCATCTTGACGAAAAGATGGCCGCGCTTCAAAGTGGCCGGCAGGATGCGTTCGTCGATCGTGATGAAATGAGAAAATTCGTCGATCAATCGGAAAGAGACTTCCACGAAGAGCTGACGAAACAAGAACGGGCATTGAAGGGATCTGGTATCAATTGAGGCTGCGTGCGACGCGATGACTATGGAACTTTGTGAAGATTGGCTGATGAAGCAATCGTCTGCCTTACTCTCCGTAGTCCTTCTCTTTGCGTTTGCGTGTTGCGTTCGATCACCTGTGCAGGGTGCAGCCATCGAGCAAAGTGTTATCGAAGTTCCGTTTGAGTTTATTCATGATTCGATCGTCGTCCAGGCTAGTGTGAACGAACACGGCCCGTTCTGGATGCTGCTCGATACAGGCGCCGATCCTTCCATCGTCGATCTCGAAACAGCCAACAACGTTGGCTTGAAGCTCGCCGCGAAGGGGCAGCAGGGGTCGGGCGGGGGAACGGGCGTCAACCCTGCTTACGAAACGGTATTACCGGTTGTGCAGCTGGGCGGATTAAGGGCAGCGAATGTCGATGCGCTCGGGATGAACCTGTCGAAGCTCAGCTCCGCATTGGGTCGGCCCGTCGGCGGAGTCCTGGGCTACAGTTTTCTGAAGAGACGCATCGTGCAGATCGACTATCCGAGCCGTAAGGTACGCTTCTATACGATCGCGCCCTCTTGCACTAGCGACGCGAACTCCCCTGTTCCAAATTGCACGACGCTTCGGTTTCGCTATAAGGATGACATTCTCGCGACTGGAGTTACGGTGAACGGCAAACGAGTGATCACGAACATTGATACCGGCTCGAATTCATATTTCCAGATCAACCCTGCCGCCGTAGACAAGCTGGGCCTGAGCGGAGATCTGGCCCGCGCGCATGCGAGCAGCTCTGTGGGTTTCAATGGTGAATTGAAAAATCGAGAAGGCACGGTGCGCAACGTGACGGTGGGCACCATCTCGGTGAACGAACCGACTGTGGTGTTTTTTGGCAAGGGGATGGGCATGGATAAGGAGCCCTGGGACCTGCGGATTGGAAATAAATTCTTGAAGGATTATGTAGTGACTCTAGACTTTCAGCGCGGACGAGTTACGCTAGCTGTGCCCTGAAATAGTCGCAGATCTTGCCGTTCAGAATGAACCGTCAATCGAAAATGTCCGAGAAGGGTACTTCTAAAGTGGTGTCGTCGAGCTTTATGAATTCGCCGGTGGCGTCTTCCATGCCGCTGGTTCGGTAGATCCATACGCGCCGCTCGACGGGATCGATTACCCAGACGACCGGCACGCCAAAATCGAGATAATCGCGCACGCGTTCGTTCAGACGAGAAACAGTATCCTCTGGCGAAAGGATTTCAATACACAATAACGGCGGTTTGGTGAGGATTTGCTCATCAGGTTTGCCCCGCGTTAGGACAACATCTGGGATACGGAATCGGGTTGGTTTCACTTGGAACCGCCATTCGGGTAGCGCAGCGATCCCCGTCTCGCGAAAACGGCTCATGAAGAAGGTCACTAATCTTGCTTGCATCCAGGCGTGATCCCGCTCTCCCAAGTTTCGTTCCTCCACCAGACCGTCGATGTAATCGCAATCCGGCCGGTAAACAGTTTTCAGGTACTCTTCCACTGAGATCTGCGTGGCGATCGCCATATGCGTCAGTATGTCATCTGTTGTGATTGCGGCCTCGGCGCGCAATCATCTGAGCTGCTTCCGCTGCTCTTTCCGCCTGGGTTGCGCAAGTCCTACCGAGCTGGTTCAGCTTGTCGGTATAAAAACTCAATAGCATCAGGCATTCGTTGAGCCCAGAACTGAGAGCTATGATTTGCCCCGGCTTGGACCACAAACATAATATCTGGACGCTTGAAGTATGCACCTTTCAGATGTGAGACAAGGGTCTCGACCATCTTCACCGTTCCAGGATCGGTATCGCTTTCGACGAGTCCCAGAGGGGCGAGATATTGCTCGATATTCGGAAAATGCACTTCGGTTTCCCCAACGCCGATTGCAATCCGATCCGGAGCCCGAACGATGAACTCTGTATCGCGCAGGAGTTGTCCATTACCGAGTATCAGATTCGGGCTTTCAATAAGCGCTAGCCTGAACAGCTCGGGATGATTTAGCGCGCTGTAAAGCGCGGCTGAGGCCCCCAGCGAGGTTCCGCCAATGCCCACCTGCGCGGGATCATCGGTTACGCGATAACGAGATAAAACAAACGGGAATACCTCGTCAGCAAGGAATGAAGGCAACTGCTTGCCAATCGGCTCCGGCCCACCCGGCGCGGACATCGGGTCACGGTACGGAGAGTACTCATAGTTCCGCTTGGATGAGCTGTCGATGCCAATGACAACGATCGGCGGGATTTTGTGTTCCGAGATCAGCCTTGTAACCGCCTCATCGATCTGAAGCTCGTGCTCTCCGTGAAACGCAGTGCATTCGTCGAAGGCATTCTGGCCGTCGAGCATGTACAAGGTCGGATATTTGGCCTTGCTGTTCTGTGAGTCCGAATAGCCGGCAGGTAGCCAGACCCGTAACGTGACCGAACCTCCGTAGGTCTTACTCTGAAAATGTTCAAGCCGCAAGTCTCCGGTGACCGTCGACTTGCACGCTTGGTCTCCAAAGGCGGATACGCTCGCTACTAACCCAGCGACAACAAGCGGGCACAATTCCTTCACTCCCAGCAATACGCAAACGTATGCGGATCGGTTCCGTTATGGCCTTCGGGCTTCTTTTCTTCGTCGACAGCTGAATTCAGAGAAGGAGGGCCGCGAAGGGTAGCGCCTCGAGTGCGACGTCGCCGATGGTCGCGGCAATGCCTATGCTCGCTGCGGCGGCCGCTACACCGCCCAGAACTTGCTTGGGCGTGACGCAAACCTGGTAGTTCTTGTTCAACAAGTCTTTACTTTCGTCCTTCCCGACCGATCCGGAAATAGGGCCGCGAGTAGCCGTAGCGCTCACGCCGGCGCCAACCGACTCATTGAAATTCACGCCGACGCAGAGGCCGTCCTTTGGATTAGCCGAAACATAAGCGGAACCGGTAACATTCCCTCCCGCGTCGGCGTCGGCTCGCGATCCAAATATGAATCTGGACGCAGTAGGGCCAATGTGTCCCTGCAGGAGGGTTTCCGACGCCTTCACGGTGCCCTTGTCGATCGAGATATTGATGGGACTCAAACCGAAAGGAGATTCAATGGCCGTGACAACCCGGGAGGGGCTAATGAGATTTCCTCCGGGACCGTTATGAGTCGGAGAACTTTGGACGGACTTGGGATGCGCGGACTCGTACGCGGCTAGCGACTTCGGCGCGCCTGCGCCGTCTGAGATCAATAAGGACATGGTATTGTGCCTTTCTTTGTGGAGAGCTTCAACTCCTGCCCAGTTATCGAATCGAGGACTCTTGAAGTTGCGTGGTTTTTTGCGCGGTCTCTACTCGTTCCGAAGTGCCGCCATGGGATCGATCCAAGCTGCGCGCAAAGCTGGTCCGATGCATGCGAGCAGTGCGGTAATCGCGATCGCTCCTGCCACTAGCGCGAAGGTTGTCGGATCGCCCGCCTTTACGCCATACAGCATGTGGGACATGAGGCGAGTGAGCACGCTCGCCGCGACGAGGCCCCCACAGACTCCGACCAGCACCATGAGCATGCCTTGCTGGACGACCATTTGCAAGATTGAACGCCGGGAAGCGCCGAGCGCGATGCGAATACCGATCTCCGGCGTGCGTTGCGCGACCAGATAAGCGATGACGCCGTAGATGCCAACGATCGCCAGGAGCACGGCAGTTGCGGCGAAGACAACGAGCAGCGCCAGATTGAAGCGACGTGCCGCGACCGAGTTGGACAGTTCCTGCGCCAATGTTTGGACCTGGGACACGGGAACGTTTTTGTCGATGCTCGATATGGCTTTTCGAACTGTTTCCGCGATGGCCAGCGGATCTCGCGACGTGCGTAGTGCAATGCGCACTCCGCGCATGCCCGGTATCAACCGATAATCCGTGAAAACCTGCGGTGTAGATTCGACATCGAGCTGCACATCTTTGAAATCGGCGACTACGCCGGTGATGGTGGCATTCAGGAAAGATCCTTTAACGCGCCTTCCAATCACATCTGCACCCGCGCCTATTTGGCGGACGAAACTTTCGTTGACGACTGCATCATCCAGCATCTGGTCCGCCGGCGGCCAGCTTCCAGCAAGCAGCGGCATTCCGAGGGCCTTCAGGTAGCCAGTCGATACGTAACGAACGGGTCCACCGCCACGAGTGCCATGGAGCGGCCGAACTCCGACTACCTGCAACGGTTGGTTGAACTGTCCGCAGTCGATTCCGAAAGCCTCTACACCGGGCAGGTCGCTAAGCTTCTGAAACAGTTGTTGCAGATAGACGTTCTGATTGGGCCACTGGCGATCATAGTGAGGACCAGCCAACGAAACACGCATCGTCAGGATTCGGTCGGGGTTGAGTCCGGGCGGATAGGATGTCATGCGCTGGAAGCTTCTCAGCATCAGCCCCGCGCCGATGAGTAGCACCATGGCTAGCGCTACCTCCACGGCCACCAACATGCTGCGCACACGCAACTGCGCCGTAGATGCCGACGAGCTACGCGCATCCAGTCTCAAGGCTTCGTCCAAATCACGCCGTGCAAAGGTCAAGGCAGGCGCTAAGCCAAACAGCAGGCCTGTCGCCAGCGAAATCAACAAGGCAAAGCTCATCACGAAGATGTCGATGTGAGCATCTTCGAGACGCGGTAGCGCGGGCGACCCGACACGTTGAATGATGGCGAGCGAACCAGCCGCCAGCGCAACTCCAGTCGCACCACCCAGCAATGCGAGCAACACGCTTTCTGCCAGAAACTGGCGGATGACACGTGCGCGGCCTGCTCCCACCGCGGCGCGAATGGCGATCTCGCGTTCTCGTGTAGAGGCGCGGGCTAATAGCAAGTTGGCGATGTTCGCCACGGCGAT
>JAFASD010000196.1 GCA_019244945.1 Acidobacteriaceae bacterium
CATGCGGCGATTCGAGAAGACTGCTCCATGAATCTGGAAGCGATCGCAGATCTGGAACGTTCGCTCGGGCATATTGACGTCGTGTTTATTGAAAGCGGCGGCGACAATTTGGCTGCGGCGTTCAGCCCTGATCTGGCCGATGTTTCCATATATGTCATCGATGTTGCGGCTGGAGACAAAATCCCTCGGAAAGGCGGCCCTGGAATCACGCGCTCCGATCTGCTGGTGATCAACAAGATCGATCTGGCGCCATATGTCGGCGCCTCGCTCGAGGTGATGGATCGCGATGCTCAGAAAATGCGCGGCTCCCGGCGATTTGTTTTTACCAATCTCCAGAATGGTGACGGCCTCGAGGCCGTGGTGGAATGGACGCTTGAGCAGGTCAAACTGCCGCGCCGAAAGGTATTCGAAGCGGCTACTTATACGGCCCACCGCCAGCAGTTTCATACCCACTAGCGTAGGCGAAGGCGATACAGGCGATGGAGCTAAAGTGCTTTCGGCAAAGACCTCTATTGCAGAGTGAATCGATAGCCAATTTTGAGCGAGCCAGTTCTCAGTTGGATGAAACCGGACTTAAAGCAGTGAACGAGGATTCGAAAATACCGCAGATTCCACGAGGCCCATGGTGTTTCGTTCAGTTTCCGAGTAGCCCATGATCCGACAACAATCCGGAAACAGTGTTCACTCCTAAACCCTTCGCGACTAGTCGCGAGTAAACGGAGAATTCACGTCTCCCAAGTTGATAGAAGTGCAAATCCGCTGAGTTCGGAAGCAGGTTTCCGCGATGGGCGTTTATCGCGACCTCGAACCCTGAAGTGTGGGATGCGCGTTTTACGTCCATGTGATGAAATGATCGAACTCGATCTGACGGAAACGTTTCCGCTTCGCGTTCACTGGTCCTCTTCAAGCTCCGCAGCCGTCTGGTCCGCGGAGTGTGGCCGCTATGCTCGATGACTCGATCTTCGAGACAGAGGCTTCCCGGGAGAAGGTGCGCTCCGCGGGCAGGAACGAAATGGCGCGCAACCTCCCTGATCTGGCAGCTCACATCTCTAGTAAACTGAAGCCTTTGCCGGTGGCTACGACCGCGAAAGGACACAACATGGCGCGACGTGACAGCACAGAATGGTATGAGGAGCCCCCCGCGATAATCGCCTTTGTCGCCGCGGTTTTTATCCTCATCGGATACATCGCTCACGAGGCGATTATTCACTCTCAGAACGCATTTACCTACGGCCTAGATCCGTTCATAAAGCTCTTTTGGAATGGCGCTAGTGATTTCGCGAAGGTCCTCGTGGCCGGGATCGGTGCCGAAGCCGCCAGCATCACTCTCATTTCATCAATAGCGATACCAATCACGATAGTCTCCACCTACACGATCTTTCGGAAAGTCGAGGAGAAATCAAAAGCGCTTATCGTCGCTGTAAGCCTGTTTCTCGACCCATTATTTATCGATTTCTTCAAGGACAAATTTGGCGAGAATAATTCCTTGAAGAAGGCGTTGATCGACGCTTCCGGAGTAGTTACCTTCCTTGCGGCCTCATACTTCTGGAGCCGCTTGAACGCAGATGAAGCCCCAGTGAAGAAAGAGTCTAAGCTCGCCATTTTCTTCCTGCGAAGCACCGCGATCATCCTGTTTTTGATACCGACGCTGGCCATGCTGGGGTTCATCGCATCTAATGCACACGGCGATTGGAACGGCTTCATTCATGGATTCACGCCGGAAGCGATTATCGGCCTAATTGGTCTCATCGCAGTCGCCGCGGTTGGCATTGGACTTTCGCGCTATTTCGAAGGACCTTAACGATGAACTCTTTCAACCCTCGAACTCCTTCGGTTGCGGCCCTCTTTTCCCTTAGCAGAAACCACTGCCCAAAAGGGCAAGCACGGCTTCCCCTGATCGTCTCTTCGCTCCTGCAGCCCGGCGTCATGCACAGCAAAGTGATACTTCGCCGCAGGAGAATCGAGGGGCGCGTTCAGAACGGGCTGCTGATTGAGAAGCCACCGGGTCGCCTCAATAGGGTTGTGCGCGAGAGCTCTATACCCGCAGTGCGACTACGGGCATATGATGGCTGCGAGAAGGGATATGCATGGCAGAAGAACGAATAAGGATTTTTGGCAAAAAGAAACCCCCTCCGGGACCGGCGCTGTAGCAACTAGCAAATTGAAGAAGCTGACTGGAAAAACAAAGCCGCCACAGTCACGCTGAAGCAAGGGAAGAACCAGTAAGCTCTTCCGTTTGCCGCTCATACGGCAATCCACGTAGCTTCACATTTAGAGTGCCTGCGCCGATGCGCGCTTGATCATCACCTTCGGTCGCCTTCTGCAAGTACAAGGCCCGCGCAAGTACCGCAAGCCGGAAACTGACGTTGATTACTCGCGTGTAACGTTAGGACTCAATCTGGAGTGATCCGGCGCGACAAACCGGGAGAGCGGTGTCAGGCGGATCGCCGGATCAGTTTAGATTGAGCCGTTTGCAGTGAGGCGCTGGCGTTTGCGGCGGATGCGGCCATTTACGTGCTTATTGGAATTTGAATAGTGTTTTTCTTGATAATGGCGCACTCAGATCTTGCCGTTTGCGTCTCAAGAAGTGAACTGTTGGGGCATGCTGCGATTAGATAATAGGACGAATCGTAACAGCGCCCAAGCGCATTCGCAGATGAGCATCGAAGTAACGTCACGCGCAGCGTCCGCCGCGCCCGCGGCTTAGTGCTAACGGTCTACTGTTTGCTAACCCGGCTCCCGCTTGGCTGTTGATCATTCTTCTACGCTGCCGGACAACTCGCCTGTGAACAGCCAAGGACACTTTCCGAAACGCCGACTGCCCTGGCCAGTCCTCCGGCAGGCACCAGCATTGCTTCACCTTTGTTTCTACTTCAAAGAAGCTCTAGCCCTGATGAACAATAAAGATAACGGAAATTCATTATGGTGAAATGAATCGCAAACTTTCATCACGGGAAGCCGAACACATTGCGCAAGTCACATCCGAAAGGCTTTGGTGAGTAACGTGCTTCCTTTAACCGGTCCTCACCACAAAGGGCTTTAACCATCGAAGGGAGGAAGTTATGATCGCGCTTCTATTCATCGCGAGCTTCCTGTTGACGGTTTGGTCGTGGAAACAAAAGCGAAGACTCGCGCGCCGGCACGAATCGGACACGAGCTACGGCAAGTTCGCTAAAAACATATTCCAATGGGCGTCGAGCCTCTTTGTAGTGATGCTTTTCTACACTTGCGTCCTGCTGATACTCGCCGGCGGATGGAAATTCCTAAGTGTGGCGCACGTCGTCTGGCTAGAACACTTCTTCCAGGAACTAAAAGAACTTTCGGAACGTTATAAGCCGACTTGGATACAGACGTTCGGGCTCTTGCTTGGAATTTTCCTTGTCTCTAAAACTTGGACACGCCTTTTTCAAACCGCCGCTCCTTATCGCCTTGTTAAAAAGGCCGCGGCACTTGTCGCCTTAGTTGCAAATATCATTTTTCTGTTTGCGTCGTTTACCCTGCTTGGTTTCGATCCCGGTGAGCCCGCGACGACACTGGCGATTCACTTACAAAAAGAAAGAGAAGAATATGGCCTTCTGCGGGCTGAAGTTGCGGATGCTGTGCGCGCTCCGGTCCTCGACAAAATCCTGCAAAACATTACCAACACGATTCCTGGCGGCCAAAGAATCCCCGAGCTCATTCAACAGACATTAGATGAAGGAGAACGGTTGGGCTCATCGTACAAGAACGCCCAGGAGTCCGGTGGCGGTCATAGCAGTCATCTGATCACGATTGTGAGGCGATCCGAGGCGCGTGCCAAAGTTTTCGAACCTGGTAACACGGAAAGCGCCAAGCCCGTTCGCCCCCCGCAAGCAGAGCCGCCCTCAGATCTCTCCTTTCGTGAGATTGCCGCCGCGCGCGAAAGCCTGCGCGAATTCCGGGAAGCACGAAACCCGCACGTGCTCCATTTTTTACAGCAAGCAGGTGGCAAAGAACTGGCTCTTGCGTTGCCAGAGGGACTTGTCGAGTACGGTACTGGATTTCTTGACCCGTTTGTGGAACAGTTTCCTCTCCTGAAGCCAGTAGCCGAAGTTCTCAAATCGCTTGCTTCCGACACTCTGGAGAAGCGCGTGGAGAAAAAGATAGATATTCTGACCGAGCAGATTGCACGTAATCCCGCGCAAGCGGAGGAGGGACTGCAGCAGGGCGCAAGAGACGTGGCTAATTCCGTTCCGATACAAGTTGATCCTCACATTGTGGCCGAGCTGCGGGCGAAAACAAGATCGGCGGAACGGACGATAGCAGATTTACAAACCGCGACTCGTCGGCTCGAATATCGTCCGAGTCCGCGGTCAGTTAAGCCGACCTCCAGTTTGCAGGATGTTGGCAGTGCAATCAGCCGACGCA
>JAFASD010000252.1 GCA_019244945.1 Acidobacteriaceae bacterium
GCCGGTAATCCCAGGTCCACCAAATGCCCCAAATGATACGCGCCCAGATGCTGCCCGTCACGATATTGACCAAGGAAAAGACGATCGAGACCTCAACCACCGAGGCAGCGAGCGAATCGTAACGGAAATTTCCGGACGTTAAATACAACACGCTGAACACGAGCGCAACGAAATAGCCGACCATTCCCGTTATCGCCGCCGGCACATGGAAGAAGATGATGCGGTAAATTGCGCCTTGCATGGCTTCGTCGGGCAGTACAAGAAATATCTCGTAGAGGTTGTACGCCAGAAGAAGCGCAGCGCCTAGCGATAAGCCGATCACCAGTTTTTCGCGCATAAGGTTCACTACTATTCTTACTGGTTCACAAGAATGGTTTCCGCCAGTGCGAGCGCAAGGGCCGTGAACACAATGTCGAACACAACCAGTACGCGCCCCCAGAGCAGCTCGTAAGCGGTGATAGGTCGGTTGGCAAGAAGAGTGTCCGTTATCTCGATTGCCGCGATCAACAGTGGAATCAAGAGCGGATAAATAATTACTGGAAGCATCAGCTCGCGAAGGCGCAGGTTCACCGTTAAGGCGCCAAAAATCGCGCCCACTATGGAGATTCCCCAGGTGGCGAGCGCGCATAAAGCCGCAAGCTCCAGCGGATGCAGCCACCAGCGGACGTCATAGAAGATGCCGAAAACGAAAAGCGAAATCAGTTCGAGCGCGAGCAACATCACGAAGTTACCGAATGCTTTTCCGAGTAGGAGGCTCGAAGTTGAGAGTGGCGAGGCGAGCAGCGTTTCCAAGCATTCATTCGGCAATTCGCGCGCGAATCCGCGATTAAATATGAGCGCTCCCGCAAACGCAAAAACAAGCCACAGGAGTCCTCCTGCCATTTCGCGAGCTGCTTCCGCGAATGGATCAAACGCAAAGCTGAATAAGAGCAAGATGGCAATGGCGAAAGCCCCCGCGGCATTCAAAGATTCTTTGGTGCGAAGCTCAATCGCAAGATCTTTGCGCGCAACGGAAAGCGCCTGCCGTAGAGATTTCATGAAGGTGCGGAGCTCAGGCGGTACCCAGCTCCGTGTACAGGCGGTATAGCAGGCTTGGATCATCCAACATCTCTCGTGTTCTTTCGCCTGCGTAGCGGAGTTTGCCATTCTCTATCAGAGCTACGTCCGACGCGCTGGCGAGAGCTTCCCGAATCTGATGAGTGGACAGCACAATCGTCGCTCCACGCTGGCGAGCGCTGGAGAGCAACTCGCCGAGCATCGCAATCGCGCGATCGTCCAAGGACGTGAACGGCTCATCGAGAAGAAGGACATCCGGCGAGTGGAGAAATGTGCGGGCGAGAGCCAGACGTTGTCGCATACCCCGAGAGAACTGGCGGACGGGGACTCGGGCCGCGCGGAGCAAACCGACACGCTCGAGCCAAGCGTCGACAACGCTAGGGGAGTTCTTTACTTCTGCGATTCGGGCAAAGAAGCTCAGGTTTTCGCGGGCGGAAAGATCTTCATAAACGCCTATGCCATGGCCCAGAAACCCGATGCGCCGCCTGGTTACCGAAGCTCGCGGCAACTGACCGAATATGCGAACCGCGCCGCGCTGAAAATGGGACAAACCCGCGAGGATTCGCAGCAGCGTGGTCTTTCCGGCGCCATTGCGCCCTAGCAGCGCGCAGCAAGCCCCTTCCCCGATCGAGAGGGTGCAATCTCGGAGAGCAGGGTAATCGCCATAGAACTTCCAAACCTTACTTAGCTCTATAGCCTGAGGCATCGGACGGCTGGCCGCCCTATTTGCCGTACGGAGAGCGCACAGGCGAGTTGCGGAACAGAATAATCAGACCTACCCCAAGGATTGAAAACGCGAGAAGGACCAGCCAACCCAGATGGTTATACACCTGCGGCGCGCCTTCGGTCACTGGAGGGGCATCACTTTCGTCGGCACTGTCTGCGCTGTCGGTACTACGCAATGAGCCTGTGCCGGTTATGTCGACCGAAAAAGCGTCCGGCGCGACAACTTTGTAAATGTTGGCCTGGGTCTTGGGCTCGGTGCCGGCCAATTCGATATCCTTCCCGCTCAGTGTTACACC
>JAFASD010000556.1 GCA_019244945.1 Acidobacteriaceae bacterium
GAAGATTCTGGACTGACAGGAACTTTCCTGAAGCTGATGAAGTGAAAGCCCGAATACGACACTTCATCGAAGCGCACAAATCGGGAGACGCCCTGGGCGACAGATATAAAAGCGTACTAACCGCCCTCGGACCATCCTCGTAGAAAACTGCTCCTCAACAGCCCACCGCTACACGAACGCGAATTTTCGCAAGAAAATCTCAGAATTTACATCCAATGCGGCGGCAAGCATCACCGATAATTGGGGCAAAGTTCCAGATTAGGGTCGGATGACTCCCAACGCCGAGCTAACGCCTCACAGATCCCCTGACGACCCACCATAGAGTTACGGCTGCGCAACGAACGCGGTTGTAGGTCTGAGGCGCATTATCGTTCTCTATTCAGCGTGGTGCAAAATGTTTAAAAATCCGATCGTACGACTTTGTTGTTTCAGGTTTGTGACGTCTGACGCGGCCAACGACGGAATCATCCGATATTTGTTCGTAACCGTTCGAGATCTCAGCGCAAGCTCGTCAGTTGCCAACCCGTATCGTAGAGCTGGAACGTCGCATGCGCGCCGGAGGGATGATTCCCGACCAAAAGGGTACCATCGTTGTTGGCCTGAAGAACGTCGAAATCTGGTTTATGTTGCTTATGAATTTGTGGGTGTGAAACTTACGATGATTTCGGCTTCCGCTGATGACGTACCCGTTTGCGAAATGCCGCTTATCGCGGTTGCAGTATACGTACCAAAAAGTGCTATGAGTGAGCATTCAGGCTCCGTACCGGTGCAATGACCGTTGACCAAAGACGGCTCAACGCGAATATCCGGGCTCGTAGATCGACAACGGGATAGGCCCCACCCAGGGATGATAGAACAGCTTAAAAGCCCGTCGTGTTCCAGGGCATCGTACCCCTTGTGCTTTAGATCTCCGAACTGGAACTGTAAAGGATCACCGAACTGATGGCCTTGTACGAGTTTAAGAGCCGTTTCCCGGTCCAATTCCTTCTTGTGGCAAGACGTCGAACTTAGGGCCGCAGCAAAGACCGAGGTGACAGCGATCAAGGAGACGCAGGCTGAGTTCCGCACGAACAAAATTCCTCTTTCGTAGATTTGGGTCATCAGTATATCAAGCTTGGAACTGCTGCGAGCTGTGGACCCCGAACAGGCCCACACTTACGGGTACGGGCTTCTCACGAAGCACACGCTGTTACACTGAGATCACCGCAGATGACCCTCTGATTCACCAGAGTGTAGCGCGCGAGGTGAGCGGCCCGCGAGACTTTTTGGCTCGAACGAAAGAGGATTCCGGGGGACATCTTGTTCACGCAGGACAGACTGGAGCGCCAGCTGTTCGAGCGGTAGTTTCCCGAATTTTGTGTAAGTTGCTATTCTCCAGTTTTGTTCCTTTCTTTGATATCAAAGTTGCTCTTCCAAATTTGCTGACGGAAAGCCGGAGCGCCGTAGGCGCGGAGGCTTTTCGTCAGCGGCCGCCCCTTGCGGTGGCTGCCTCGATCCGCTCCCCCCAAAACAGCAGGAAGTGATTCAACGACCTGCGCCAGTTCGGCGCCGGACGCCAGCGTTGCGCGATGTTGCGCAGCGCCAGATACAGCAGCTTGAGCGCGGATTCCTCGTTCGGAAACGAGGCCCGTGTCTTAATTACCTTGCGCAGCGTCATGTGCAGCGATTCGACCACGTTGGTGGTGTAAATCGCACGGCGGATCTCTTCCGGATACGCAAACTGGGGGCTGATGCCGGCCCAATGCCGCCGCCACAACTTGCCGATGGCGGCGTACTTGTTGTTCCAGCGCTCTTCGAAGCTCGCTAGTGCCGCCATCCCGGCTTCAGCCGTGGGAGCGCGGTAGATGCTGCGCAGATCCTCGGCCACCGCCTTGCGCTCTTTCCAGTTCACATACGCCAAGCTGTTGCGCACCATGTGCACAATGCAAAGCAGTACTTCTGTGCGCGGATACACCGTTGAGATGGCTTCCGTAAAGCCTTTCAAGCCGTCTACGCAGGCCACCAGGATGTCAGCCACGCCGCGGTTGCGAATCTCAGTCAGAATCTGCAGCCACAGCTTCGCTCCTTCGGTCGCGCTGGTCCACAATCCCAGCACTTCTTTCGCGCCCTCCATCGTTACTCCTATGGCCACGAACACCGCCCGGTTCTCAACCCGGCCTTCATGCCGCATTTTCACCACCAACGCGTCCAGATACACGACCATGTAGAGCGGCTCCAGCGGGCGACTTTGCCAGGCGCGCACCTCGTCCATCACTTCTTCGGTGACTTGGCTGATCAACGTGGCGCTGACCTCCACGCCGTAGATCTCGCGCAAATGCCCTTCGATATCGCGCGTGCTCATCCCGCGCGCGTACATCGAGATGATCTTGTCGTCGAAGCCCGTCCAGCGGCGCTCGTGCTTGGGCAGAATCTGCGGCTCGAAGCTCCCGTTGCGGTCCCGCGGCACCGCGATCTCGGTTGAACCGAAGTCACCCTGCACCGTCTTTCGGCTCGTGCCGTTGCGGTTGTTGCCGCTACCGCGGCCCTCCGCCTGTCCCTTCTCGTAACCGAGGTGATGCGTCAACTCGGCGTTCATGGCCCGCTCCAGCAGCGCTTTCGTCAACTGTTTCAGCAGACCGTTCGGACCTACTATCTCTTCGGTCTTCTTGCCCTTCAGCAGCTCATCCAACGCTGCGTTCAATCCATTCGTCTGTTCTGACATTCCGTTCTCCCTATTCTCGGAGAACACTTCTTACACAAAATGTTTTACACCCTCGTTCGAGCGCGACAACCCGAGCTCTGATGCCGATGAGCCTTCCGGGCTTTGAACTCCGTCCCGTCGAATCCTTCCAGTGAAATTACAATTGATCTACACTTCTCGCCTAGCTATTTGTAATCCGTCCAGTTTCCCAATGCCCACCAGAACAGCAGTATTCCGGAAACAACCCTCGAACCCCTACCCCACCCCAACCGCCGCAACCCTGCCGTCTCGCAGCGTCTTGATATCCCGAATTGGTGGCTGGCCGAAGAGCCGGCTGTACTCGCGACTGAACTGGCTTACGCTCTCATACCCAACTTCGTATGCCGTGCTGGTCGCATCCATTCCGTCCATCAGCATCCGCTCTCGCGCGGCTTGCAGCCTGAGTTGCTTTTGATATTGCAATGGGCTCATCGTGGTCAACGCACGAAATTGATGGTGAAGAGTCGAGATACCCATCTGCGCTACCGCCGCGAGTTCTTCCATATGAAGCGGCTTTGTGTAGTTGATTTTGAGCCACGCAATCGCTCTCACTGTCCTGTGACTGAGATCGCCTCTGGTCGCGATCGCGCGCAACCGCTCGCCCTGTGGCGTTCTGAGTATCCGGTACACGATCTCCCGCTGGATCAAGGGCGCCATAAATGGTATATCTTCTCGCCTCTCCAGCAGTTCGACCAGCCTATCGCAAGCGCTCAGCAATCCCGGCGTTGTTTCGCCCACAACAAGTCCCCGCCGCTGCGAAGTTGACTCCATCTCTGGCAGATCTTCCCGGCTCAGCACCTCCCGCACTGTCGGCATGTCGAGCTTGAGAAGCATCGAGAGCAGTGGAACCATTTCCGACGCCTCCACAATTTGGCTTTGAACCGGCATATCGATCGCGCACAGCACAAACGACGATCCATCGCACACATACTCCGTTCCACCAACATTCAGAAACTTACGTCCTTGTGTGAACACTGCAAGGCTCGGCTCATAGAACACCCGTCGGCAAGCCGTGGGTTCGATGCGTCGGAACAAGGAAAGGCCTGGAATTGCGGTTGCATGCTCGCCGGGCGATGGCGCAAATGTCGATATGCGGCTCGCCAGCGCAGCCCGCATCTCGCCCACGTCTACATTGCGAAGCGCTTTGATTGCTTTCGCCATTGTCGATACGTCTCATTTCAGCGTACTCCGGGAAACCGCATTGCGTGCACAAACACGGGATGCCGGACAGGATCAGGCAAAGAAACGGCAGGATCAGGTAAGCGCCGACAAGCCTTTCGCCGGTAGCTTTGGAATTGGAAAGGAGCGAGAAGTCGAGTGAAGAACATCGTTGCGATCTGCCTGATCGTGATAACAAGCGGTCTCTCGGCTCGACAGAACCGAAGCGGGACCGAGGACATCCGGAACAAGTTCGTCGGAGCATGGCGGCTCACATCTCTCGAGCGGCCGGGCTCAGATGGTAAGGTGCATCCCGTCGATTGCAGCGGCATTTTCGTATTCACGCGGGATGGACACGCCTCTGTGCAGGTGATGGAGCGCAATCCGCAGACACAACCATCTGCCGGCCCTCAGCAATACTCGGCAGGCGGCTACGAGGCCTCTTGGGGCACATACCAAGTCGACGAACGCGCTCACACCTTCACCTTCCACATCGAAGGCGCACTCGTGCGATCCCTCATCGGTAAAGATCTGCCGCGCGCGTACGAATTCTCGGCAAATCAACTCATCGTGACGTCAACTCGCTCGGATGAGCACTGGAAAGTCACCTGGCAGCGCTACTAAAGGAAGAACATGACGAGCCCCAATACGCCACATTCGGCACTCACATCCGAGGATATTCGAGCAGTCTCGCCGGCCCTCGCGAGCCATACACAAAAATCAATCGCCGAAGATCTGTGGAAGCGCCCTGACTTATCGCCTCGCGACCGCAGCCTCATAACTGTAGCTGTTCTGATTGCGCGCATCCAGACCATCGGGATGTTGCACTACTTCAACATTGCACTCGATAGCGGAGTTACGGCCGGCGAACTGTCTGAAATCATCACCCATCTTGCCTTTTATTCGGGATGGTCAAACGCGCTGTCAGCCGTTCCGATTCTGAAGGAAATTTTCGCGCAACGTGGAATCGGAATCGACCAGCTCCCGGACGTTTCGCCCCAACTACTTCCCTTAAATGAACAGGCGGAAGCGCAGCGCGCGGCTAACGTCGAGCAGAACTTCGGCGCCGTAGCGCCGGGCGTTGTGCAGTACACGACCGACTTACTCTTTCGCGATCTCTGGCTTCGCCCCGCTCTTGCGCCGCGCGATCGAAGCCTCATCACAGTCAGTGCGTTGATCGCTTCCGGGCAGGTCGCGCAAATCACATATCACCTGAATAGAGCAATGGACAACGGACTGACCCAACGTCAAGCGTCTGAAATGCTGACCCACTTGGCGTTCTATACCGGTTGGCCGCCGGTCTTTTCCGCGCTGCCTGTGGTCAAAGAGATCTTTGAAAAGCGTGCCCTGAATCTTACGAAGAAAGGATCATAACAATGCAAAAGCGAAAACTGGGAAAGAGCAACCTGGAAGTCTCGGCTCTCGGTCTCGGCTGCATGGGCATGAGCTGGTCTTACAGCCCGATTCCGGACAGAAACGAAATGGTCTCGCTGCTCCGTGCGGCGGTCGACCGCGGCGTCACATTCTTCGATACTGCCGAAGTCTACGGCCCGTACACGAATGAAGAGCTCTTGGGCGAAGCCCTCGCGCCGTACCGCGGTCGTGTTGTCATCGCAACCAAGTTCGGTTGGGCGCCCGCCTCCGAAGGTGAAGCGCGATGGAGCCGCCTAGACAGCCGGCCCGATCACATCAAACAGGTCGTGGAAGGCTCGCTCAAACGGCTCAGGGTGGATGCCATTGATCTGTATTACCAGCACCGCGTTGATCCCGAGGCGCCGATCGAAGATGTCGCCGGAGCCGTCAAGGATCTGATTCAGCAAGGCAAGGTCAAGCATTTCGGACTATCTGAAGCGTCGGCAAACACGGTCCGCCGCGCACACGCTGTTCAGCCGGTCACTGCCCTGCAGAGTGAATATTCACTCTGGTTTCGCGATCCTGAAAAGGAAATCCTGCCGACGCTCGAAGAGCTGGGTATCGGCTTCGTTCCGTTCAGTCCGCTTGGTAAGGGCTTTCTCACGGGAAAAATCGACGAAAAAACAACCTTCGACAGCTCCGATTTCCGCAACACCGTGCCGCGTTTCAATGCCGAGAACCGGAAGGCCAATCAAGCGCTGGTCGATCTGCTCCAGAACATCGCTAAGAAAAAGAACGCCACGCCAGGCCAGATCGCGCTTGCCTGGTTGCTGGCGCAGAAGCCATGGATCGTTCCCATACCCGGCACGACCAAGCTGCATCGCCTCGAGGAAAACATCGGAGCCGCAGAAATCGACCTTACACGCGACGATCTCGGCGACATCGAGCGTGCTGCTGCGCACATCACGGTGCAAGGAGCTCGCTATCCCGAGCAAATGGAAAAGATGAGCAATCGGTAGTTAGCGAAAGAGGCACACGGTGTGGTAAATCTCTGAAGTCTAAAATAACGAAGAGGCATCAATGACTCTAATACTCGACGTGCCCGAAGAGATAGAGGCGCAACTTACCGCCGCCGCGCAGGCGCGCGGTATGCCCCTCTCTGATTACCTGCGGGATTTTATTGTGGGTCATTATGAAGAGGACTCCGACGATCTCCGCACAGTAACCGAACGCCTTTCCGATCCTCAACCCGGCATCACCTCTAATCAGTTGCGCAAAAACCTTGGCCTGGACAGTTGAATACGACCCTCGGGTCGAAAAGGACCTAAAGGCCACTGACCGGGTAATACAGCGGGAAATTCTCGACTACATGGATACCCGCATTGCCACCGTCGAAGACCCGCGCCGCTTCGGGAAGCCCTTGCGTCATCAGCTTCGCGGGCTGTGGCG
This sequence comes from Acidobacteriaceae bacterium, assembly GCA_019244945.1. GTDB lineage: Bacteria > Acidobacteriota > Terriglobia > Bryobacterales > Bryobacteraceae > Bog-105. The sequence continues at coordinate 6,680 of JAFASD010000556.1, forward strand.
CTATCGCGTTCGCGATTACCGGATTGTTTGCGACATTCGAGAGAAGACTCAGGTTGTGTTCGTTCTGGCCGTCAAACACCGTTCCGCCGCCTACGATTAAACAGCCGCCATTTTGCAAATGCCGGTAAGTTTTGAAATTAGGCGAGGCAACGTGGTTGTAAACAGACCTAGATAGGGACTGCATACCTGCTGTGCCCGGAAGTAACTATAACGCCGCTGCACCGCGCTGCCCTCAAGAGCGAAGCCGCTCGCCGCACGGCACTCACGAACCTGTTTTCCGGGCGGCCTGCACGCGGAATCGTGAATCGCATTATGAGAGAACTAGGTCCAATCGACAAGGACGCGCCCCCATTCCCGCTGGCAGCATCGGCTATAGCGCCGCACGCGCTCTCCAATGTTAATCTTAGATTCACTACCGTGGGCAAGGTCTACGCTTCGAAGCGCGCAAGGCTAGGAGTGTTGGTCTAATGGCGCCCGAAGCACCAGGGAATCTTGTCGCGCTCGACGTCACAGCGGACTCAGCTGGTTTCCTCTGCCGTGTAGAGCGCTACGACCCCACCGACACTTCCAGCGCGTTTCTGCGCGTGAGCTGGAACGCCGTAGCGCGGCCACCCGGTTATGAGCCCGTCGCAGGTGGCGTGGTCTATGTCGATGTCCCGCTCGGCTTCACGCACCGCATCTACGAGGCGCGGCCGGATACCGCCGGCTCTAGCGTCGTATGGACTGACACAGCCTTTGGCGACGGCCTGATGTTGGTCGCCACCCTTCCTTATGGCTACGCGCTGCCCAGTGTCCACGACGCCCATCCTCCTCCCGTTGCCGCCAAGGTCCATGAGGGCCGAATGGCCATTTACTGGTTTCATAAGGAGCGCACTCGAACAGACTGGCGCATGGAACCCGTCGAGTCGGGACGGATCTCCGTGCTGTGTTCCGAGCTCAACCACGAGGCGTCGCGCCAGGATCGGCCTCCCCCCGCGCTGCCCGTCGAAATCGTAAATCATGCCGCGTCTCGTCACTACCCACCGGGTCTCCGGCCCGACGACGAGATGATCCGCTTCCATGACCTCTGCGCCTGGATCGGCGAGCAGGGCGGCGATGAAGCGCAGGTCAGCTTCACAGGCGTCCTCCTTACTTTTCTGGCCGCAGCCGATCCGATCTCCCGCTGGTTCCAAGAGTATGTGGCCCAACGACGCATCGCCGTCGACGACATGCTGAGCTCCAAAGGATTCGCGTCACTGGAGTCGCTCAAAACGTTGGCCTCCTCCTACACGCCGTCTGGCGCGACCATGCGCAAAAAGCCCTGGACTCCATCTGCCCGCGAAGTGCTCATCGCCAGTGATGCATTGGCACAAAGAGTCGGAGGGGAAGGCTCCGCCATCGCTATTCGTCACCTGATGGGTGCCTACTGCCATTTCCACTATCCCAATCACGAGGCGCAATTGCGCCGCTGGGGCTTCGATTTAGAGAACTGGCGGTCCGAATATCGGAAGCTGCTCAAAACCATCGTTCTTTCGCCCGCCGAACGGGCCGGCTGGCACGGGCTGTTCAAGGACATGGGAATCGTGACGGAGCACGAGCCACGCAGTCCGCGCCAAGCCTCCGAGACAGAAGCGCCTAGGCCCGCAGGATGGGACATCTTCATCGCTCACGCCGGCCCCGACAAGGCCACCGCCGAACAGCTTCATGACCTGCTGGATTCTCGCGGCCACCGTGTTTTTCTCGATTACCGTTCGCTCATACCGGGTCAGTTCTGGGATGTCGAGATCCCGCGCGCTCTCCAGGCCGCGCGCATGGTGGTGGTCTTGATCGCCTCCACTTACGAGTCGGCGCATTATCTACGCGACGAGGTTGCCGACGCCGTCAATCTGGCGCGCACCACAGGATCGCCAAGCATCGTTCCCGTCTACATAGATGGTCCGCTGCCCCAAGGAACGCCATTACCCTACGGACTCGGTAGACTGCAGGGGATCGACGCCCGCACCCTTGGTGGGCTCGGTGCTGTTGCAGAACGACTCCACGGTATTCTGACTAACCAGCCACGCACATAAGGCGGTCGTTTACGGATGATACAAAGATGTGCCGAGTAGTCGGCCTAAAACAGAAATCGGAGCTCGCCATAACCAATTGTCAGCCCCTTGTACACCGAGGACTTGGATGCAAACGCGCATCCCTGCGATTTGGAACAGTCGCACCAAACGTTCAGAAGGCAGCATTGATGACTAATTGCGCGGTCGGGCGAAGAGCAGTTCTCGGAACCGCCGGTCGCATCACCAAGGCGGGAAGCTGTTCCCGTTGATGCTGTATGCCAGCAGATAATCCGTCGTCGAGGGCGGAGTCTGATCCCTCTGGGCTGCTTGGTAATGTTCGTAGCTGTCGTCGTCCATCCACTTGTTCAGCCAGTATGTTGTTTCCAGCCCAGCTGTGAAAAATATTTCAGTAGTTATGGGATTCGTGAGGGTGAATTCGACTTGCGTATCAAGCTCTGGGAATGCCCACCACAGTTGGTCATCTGTTAGAGGGGCGATGCCGGCGATAATAAGTGTTGCGAGCGATGATGGAACTCCTAACGCAAGTAGCTGTTGTAAGGTGGGACGCGCGCGCCCCGGCACGCGATGATACACACCCACCTCGGCGCCGATTCCACCTGGAAAGTTCGAGGATCCCAAGAATTTCTCGCAAGTGCCTTTCCAAAGCTGAATGACCACAGGCTGGCCATTTATCGTTAACGGTTGACCGGCCATGGTATCGACGACCTGTGTTGAATAGCCCGGCCATTGCAAAAGTGCAAAACATGGAAAGTTAGTACAAAGTTGCTTCCATTGCTCGGACGTTTCGTCGTATTTGTAACCGCAGGCATCCGTATACTGGAACGTTGGAGAATTGAAGTCCTGTACGGTATTGGATGCCCACAGAGCATTATTGCCAGAATCGTACACGACAAAGTTGCCGTCATCCTGAAGAAAAGCCCAGGCGCCTGGATGCCCTTGCGTACCGGTTGCCCAGTAGGCTGTACCCTCTGCGGAGTAAGCGACCAGGTTTCCATCGCCCTGCATGATGACATGATTGACGGGCGAGCCCGGTGTATTGGACGCCCACAGCGCGTGACCGAATTGCGTCCGATAAAGCACCAGATTTCCGTCCGCTTGCAAGATAACGTTTAGATAGTTGTTGCTCGATAACAGCTGCTCGCTTATTTCAAGCTGCTGATATGTCAGCAAACGGTCGGCGTAGAAGACGAAATTTGCCAGTAGATACCTTAAGCTACCGTTGGCAGCGCTCGGCAATAACCGGCGCACGCCGCCTGCGGGATCGAATCTGTTCTGTACGAGGAACCGTCTGACGCTGAGTTCAGCCATCGCTTGCACTTCCTGTTTAGTATCGGTCGGAGCGTTTAACTGCCTCTTTGGCTAGAACTCAAGGTCGCTTAGTTTGCGACAACGTGTTTCTTGCAACCCGGACTTTCGCTCGCACTTCCTCCGTGTACTCACTCGCTTCCGCACGAGTCTTGATCGTGTTGAAGCGGGCGATTATTGCGGGTTTCTGCTCCGGCGGAGACAGAGCTAAGTCGGACTTCAACACAACAAGCAGGAATCCCGGCAGGTTCTCTTCGTTTATTGAGTCCAGCGGGCGGGTGACCGGGACAGCCGGTGGCTTCGGTGGCAAGGCCGCGTTCGTTGCCACGCGAACATCGAACGAAACAGGGTCACATCCCCCAACGCCTGACGCCGCGGCTGCCGGCAGTACGGCGGGGGCATCGCCTCTCGGGCTCGCCAGGGAAACCAGCAGCATCAGGTTATTAGCCGTTGCGTCGCGCCGTGTCATTGGGCCGATGCCGAAGCAGGCCCCAAGCGTAGCGGGAATTGATGCGTGATCGTAAAGTCGGTGGTCAATCAGGTTCCGAGGGATGAGTGGCGAAATGACGATCGTGGGAACACGCGGTCCAAATTGGTTGAAAGCGAATCCGTATAGATTGTACTTGCTCCCTGGCGCGGTATCTCCGGGCGCTGCTGCGGCCGGCGGCGGTACATGGTCATAGAAACCGCCGTGTTCATCCCAGGTAATGATCATAAGGCTGCTGTTCCAGATCGGCGAATTGCGAATGGCTTCGTAAGTGGCCTTGATAAGTACTTCCCCACGCGTTACGTCGTCCAGTGGATGTTGGGAGGTGCCACACTGGTAAGACCCATTCACGATATCTCCATAATTAGGTTCGATAAAGGTATACGAGACCGGGTAATTGGCCTGTGCCACGTCTTGAGCAAAATCGCTGTAATCGTGTGTGTTGAAAAGCCCGACTCCTTGCACTGCCGCTACGATCGGAAACTCATCACCAGCATAGACCCGCCAAGCGATATCATTCTGGTTCATACGAACGAAGATCGTGCCGTTCGCGAAATTGAAATCGCCGTCTAGCTGCCACGAACCCATGTCAGCATCTGTCGGGCTATGATCGAGCCCTCCCGATGAAGCCGCGTGAGCGAAGAATCGATTAGGCCATGTCGGCCCAGGAAGCGAACAGTACCAGTTGTCACAAACAACGAATTCCTGAGCTAGCCTGCTAAGCACGGGCAACTGGGTCTGGTTGCTGTAGCATTTCATGAGCTCAGCCGGGCTCTGCCCAGCAAGACCGCTTTCCGCGATCTCCGCCACATAAGAGGCTATGAAGCCACCGCTCTCGACCTGCGGATACTCGGGGGCGGCGCCGCCGTTATTGAAATTCGTTAAAGCGGCGAGGTACGCATTTTCACCAGCGGTTCCACACAGTTGCAAAAGCACGTCCGAAAACTCGTGGCCGGGGCCTATGGGCATTGCGAAGTCCGCGGGCTGCGCTGCCCTATAGGTTTGTCCGTTGAATTGATTCGAGATAAACAAATCGCGCACCGAAATGGCTGGCGGCGGCCAGGTTTGCCCCTTTTTTTGGACTACCCCACTGACGCTGTTTGTGTTGAAAGATTTTACTAACCGAAGTAGGCTCAAATTCACTAACCCAGTGATCCCCGTATGACCGCCGGACACGGCATCTGTTCCGCTAATCCCGGAGAATCCCAACATATGGTCGAAGGAGCGGTTCTCAAGCATCAGTACAAAAACATGTTGGATTCCGTTCGACATGGGTTGTTCTTCCATCTCTACGTTAATCGAGTTTGGTCAATTGAACCGGCCTTTCAGTCCGAGAAGTTGGTCAGCAAGTTTAAGAACGAGAAGCTCGTAGCCCCTTGCGGATATGGAGTGTCGAAAGGCTGCGTACCAATAATAAATGCCCCCAGCCTTCTCAAGCTATAGCCATTGGGGTTTGGTGCCAATTTCGAAAGCCTCAAAATCTGACGAAATGACCAATCCGTCATATCCATTACCGACCCATCCTGCCAAGTGAACGTCGGCCTTGGAATTGGCGCTTGACCTATGAGCGCATTCAACTCGTTGATCGTTTGCCAAACTTTTACGAGGCCGACCGCCGCGAAGACATCCTGAGTGCGCTTCAGTAAACGGAGCTGCAATTTGTTGTAGAGTGCCGGATCCGAGTCGGTGGGATTACCTGTGAGATTGATGGTATAAGTGCTGCCTATTGAGCTGAAGCCAGAAAACTTTTCAACAGCACCATACTCCATCAGGCCGCCAATAACTAAATTTGGGTTAGCCGTATCGTAGATAAGCCTGATGCCGGGAGGGCCACTCTTGTTCGGGTTAAAGCACACTGTCTGAACCAAGCCGGCAGTTGTCCAGTCAGGCGGTGACAGCGTGACGAGCCCACTGCTGATCTGACTGTATTTACCTTGCAGTACATCAACAGCTGTTCGCAGCGCCGCTGTTTGATCCTTGGGGAAATTGGGATCCAACGCGCCAAGCACGGCGAGGAAAATCGACACGGCATCGAGGTAAAGCGGAAGCGTGTATCTATACTCAAATACCGTCACGCCGTCAGGATTGAGGGGCGGAGTCTGTTGCCCATACCCTGCATCATTAGAGACTTTATAAGTTCCTCCGCCACCTACCGTGTAATTGCAGACGTTTTGGAATAGACCCACGTCTGTCCAATAAATCTTTTCGAAATCCTGCGACGAGTAAGTGGTATTCCACGCGTAGT
>JAFASD010000048.1 GCA_019244945.1 Acidobacteriaceae bacterium
CACCTTCGAATCCACCGTGCGGCAGACCGTAGCCGACATGAAAACAGAGTTAAACAATGTCGTGCGTTCCTCGGCAATGGCCATGAGCAATTACAATCGCCTGGATGCCGAGTATCAGAAATACGTCCGGCAATCTCAGGAATGGAAAGATCGCGCAGGACTGGCATTGGATGCCGGAAACGAAGATCTGGCACGCAAGGCTCTGGCTAAGAAAGCGGAATCCGACAAGCAAGTGGCTTCCTTGCAGAGCGCGGTCGAATCGGCGCGCCAGGCCAGCGATTCTCTGAAGAACCAGGTGGCCGAGCTGAAACACAAGATTGAGGAAGGAGAGCGAACCGCTACGACTCTGGTTGCGCGCAAAAATGCCGCGTTGGCGCAACGAAAGGTCTCCGAAGCGCTGGCGGGCGTCGGTAAAGCAGATAATGCTTTCGCCGCGCTCTCCTCCTTCGAAGAATCCGTTGCTAAAGAAGAGGCTACGGCCAAAGCTTTCGATCAGCTTGCAAGCGCGGGCAAAGATCCGAACTTGGAAGCAGAGTTCGCGCAGCTCCAGGGCCACACAGTGGACGCTGACCTCGAGGCACTCAAGCGCGAACGAAAACTGCCGAAAGTCGAGCTCCCAAAAGAATTGCCGGCGCCGGGCAGGTAATCACAAAGGTAATCACAAATGTTTTTCGATCACAAGCCGGCGCGTGCCGGTCCGCAGGAGGATCTGGCGAATCTCCGGATTACCGACGCTCGTCTGGGCGATACGCTCTCGGTTTCAGGCGCAGCTCCGGATTTCAGTGACATCGATTTTACGGTCGATCGCTATAACCAATACGAAGCGGGCACGCGTCGCTGGAAGGAGCTAAGCGGTTCGTGGCGAGACCTTCGCGTTTATGTGGAGGTCCATAGCGAAGACACGATCGAGGTACTCGGCAATTTCGATGGGCGCAACCTCACGCTTGATGAACTCGGCCTGAGTGAAGACGATCTGGCGCAGATGGATGAGCGGCAGAACCCGGCGGACTTTTTCGACTACGATAACAAGTTTTGGCTTTACCGGTTCAGCCGTGAGGTGGGCGTTTTCGGCACAGGCGCGACAACGGGGCGGGGCTTCTATGCGTGGCAGTTTCAAGAGCAGGGCGGGAAACGCTTTCTCAGCGTTCGGAAATTCGAAGGACAGCCCTTCGCAGCATCCATTTGGGTGAAAATCGAACCTTCCGATATCACCGTGTTTCGAGGTGCGTGATGAAGCGTCGAAAGTTCACAGCAGGGACCGCTGCGATGGCGGTTCTCCTAGGACTGCTTCTTGCGTCGTGCGCGCGACTGCCTCGATCATTACTCGCCGATATTTCGACTGAGAACGATCGCTTGCGCGATGCGCAACAGCAGCTCCAGCGCTCGCAAAACCAACTGCAAGACGATATCACCAAAGCTCCGGATCTGTTCCGCGGCGCAGCCGCTCCCGCCGAATGGCAAGCCAAACTGAGCGACGCTCGCCAGAAGCTCACTTCTGCGCAAAGCGACAGCGCGCAACTGGCGGAATTGGCGCGCGCCAACCGCGCAGATTCACGGCTCCAGGCCGAGCGCCTGCTCAGTCAGGAGCGTGACCTGCGCCTCGCCGCGCTGCAGGAAACGGAAACGATCGAGGCGGCCGCGGGAAAATGGCTTGATGTTCAGCGCCATCCTTCCGACTACATCAGCGAATTAAACAGCAAGCACGACGAGATTCGGAAAATCGATCTCGATTCGGTTTCGCGAACTGTTCGTCAAGCCGAACAGGATTGGCCCGCGAAAAAAACCGATTTAGATAGTCGTTTATCGGCACTCCTCGAGATTCCCAAGAGCGCGGAAGGGCAATGGAGCGCGACGCAAACTGCCCGGCAGGACGCCTCAAGTGGAAAGCTGACCGGAGGCGAAGTCGCGACGTTGATTCAAGAGGACGACGACCTTTCACGAGACGCCACGACGTTCCCACACAAAGCAGACGAGTTGCGCGGCGAGTGCGGCCAGCTCTACGATGCCTGGGATAAGATCCTGGTCGATCTAGATGAATCGCAGAATGACGGGCACAGAGTTTTCCGCGAAAAAACCAAAATTGTTCGTACTCATTTCGTGGATGTCGCCTCGAAGAAAACCCAAACCTCCAGCGACGAGCAATGGGTGGACGTGTCGGAACCCGCCTATCACTCTGTTGAAAATGATTTGGGCATGGCGATTGCCCATAAAGATGCCGGCCTGTTCGATTCCGAGGCGCAGACCACACCGGAGCCAGCCGGCTTCGCGTACATCGCGCCGCCCTCGCAAGGCTCCAATCAATACGGATATTGGACTCATAGTGGCGGTGAGAGCTTTTGGACTTTTCTTCCCGAATATCTCTTGTTGCGCGAATTGATGTGGGGCCACGATTACCGCCCCATCGTGGTTGGTGAATACAACGGCTATCGGACTGCGGAGCGGATGGGTCGCAGTTACTACGGCCAAGAAACTCCCACAAGTCTTCCGAAGTACGGGACTCACGGAACATTCACGCAGACGCGCTACGCCCAGAGCCGCTACGTGCAGTCGGGTGGATTCAAAGGATCAGCTTACGCTTCTCATCGGGAGAATGGCTCGACGCCGGCATTCAACAGTTCCCGTTTCGGGGAACACGGAAGCTCAGCGATGAACGACAGAGCAGGGCGGCGGTTCGGATCGCCTCCCGGATCGCAGGGCAGGCAGTTTGGCGGCCTTCGGAGTCCGGGGCGGCGTTTTGGCGGGCGCCGCCGTTAGCCGCCTTTCGGCTAGTGCGGTTTCAAAACGATCTTTATGCAATCGTCTTCTTTCTTCAAGAACATGGCATAACCTTCGGGAGCCTCTTCCAGGGGCATGCGATGGGTGATCACAAAGCTCGGATCGATTTCGCCCTTCTGAATTCTTTCCAGGAGCGGCCGCATGTAGCGCTGCACGTGACATTGCCCGGTTCGAATCGTGATGGATCGATTCATTAGGGAGCCCATTGGAAATTTGTCGATGAATCCGCCGTACACGCCTATGACCGATACTGTCCCGCCATTCCGGCACGCCATGATCGCTTCGCGAAGGGCAATGGGTCTGTCGGTTTCGAGCATGAGCGCCTGCTTTGCGCGATCGTACGCATGAACTATGCCCGGCGTATGAGCCTCTAATCCGACCGCGTCTATGCAGGCGTCTGGTCCGCGCCCGCCGGTCATCTCTTTCAGCGCCTCCAGAGTTCCCACTTCTTCGTAGTTGATGGTCTCCGCGCCCACCTTCTCGCGCGCCATGCGCAACCGTGCTTCAAAGCGATCAATGCCGATG